>NZ_JABULD010000482.1:0-14401 GCF_014060985.1 Pseudomonas sp. MD195_PC81_125 | reverse complement strand
TTGATTGCATTCCTTCAGTCAGAATCCGTTCTATTTGTGGGAGCGAGCCTGCTCGCGAAAGGCTTGATGCGGTGCAACGGGATTCACACCATCTCGTTACGAATCCAGTCCACCACCGACGTACGCTTTGGCGCCCAGCCCAGCTGTTCGCGGGCGTGTTTGCCGCGTACGCGGCTGTTGGAGCCGAGGCCGTAGTTGGCCATTTCGTAGCCCCATTCGGCTTCGGCGTCTTGCAGTGGCCAGTCTTGTGGCTGGCCCAGATTCAGCGCTTCAGCCATGGCAGTGGTCATGTCGATGAACGAGGCTTCACCGCTTTCGACGAAGTAGAAAGTGCCAGGCACATTCCGGGTCAGCGCCAGCAGGTACAGGGCGACGACGTCTTCGATGTGCACATTGGACCAAATGTTCTGGCCAGTACCAACATGCCGCACCACACCGCTTTTACGTGCTTGTTTGAGCAAACGCGGCAACTGCACGCTGTCGCGATTGACGCCCAGGCTGTGGCCGTAGATCAGGGTGTTGCAGATCACTGCCGAATTCACGCCGTCCTGTGCGGCGGCGAGGATCAGCTTGTCGATCGCCACGCGCGCCGCCTTGTCGACGGTGGGCTCCGGCAGATTGTCTTCGTAGTAGATGACGTCGCTGGACTTGCCGCCCGAGGCATCGCCGACGATGCTCGAACCGCTGGTGTGCAGGAACACTTTGTGCGAACCGCGCAGGGCGTCGAGCAACGCTTCGACCGCGCCGCGATGGTCGCTGCTGGCGGCGTTGATCACCGCATCGGCGGCGCGGGCCTGTTCAGCCAGCAATGTGCTGTCTTCGAGGGTGCCGATCACCGGGGTGATGCCCAGTGCCTTGAGCTCATCCGCCTGTTCGGCGCTGCGCACCAGGCCGGTGACATTATGCCCGGCCTGGACCAGACCGGTGGCGATGGAACCGCCGATAAAACCGGCGGCGCCGGTGATGAATACGTTCATGGAGAAACTCCCTGCGTGAATAAGTGATGCAACGAGTATCGACCGGTCACCCCGATGGAAAAACCCGCCCTCGACCAAATCACTGTTGCGCAGGGGTCACGAATCAGCCTTTGAAATCAGCACTGGCGTACGCCGCAAGTTTGCTCTGGATGAAGTCGAGGAAGCACTGGATGCGCAGCGCCAGTTGCGAGTTCCGGTAGTACACCGCGTTGATCGGCTGGCGATAACCGCTGTTGAACTCCGCCAGCAACACCTTGAGGCGCCCGGCGCGAATGTCGTCGATGGTCATGAAGTGCGACAGGCAGGCAATGCCCTGCCCCTCCAGCGCGAGATGGCGCACGGTCTCACCGCTGGAGGCGCTGATGGCCGGAGTGATCGGCCAACGGTCACCGTGCACGTAACGCAGCGGCCACTGATTGAGGCCTTCGTTGTGGGTGAAACCGAGCAGGGCGTGATCACTCAAGTCCGCCACCTGCTGCGGCGCGCCGTGCTGCTCCAGATACGCCGGACTGGCGACGATCAGCAGCGGACTGCAACCGAGCGAGCGCGCATGCAACGTGGAGTCGGCCAGGGTGCCGATGCGGATGGCGACATCGGTGCTTTGTTCCAGCAGGTCAATGATCAGGTCATTGCTGTTGAGTTCGAGCTGGATGTCCGGGTACAACCTGCGGAACTCGTCGATGTAGGGCACGATGGCGTGCAGCATGAACGGCGACGCAGCGTTGATCCGCAGACGCCCGGACGGGGTTTGCTGGCGTGAGGACAGACGCTCTTCGAGCGCATCCATCTGATCGAGAATCAGCTTGGCCTGCTCGAAGAAATACTTGCCCTCCTCGGTCAGGTCCATGCGCCGCGTGGTGCGGTTGATCAGCGTGGTGTCGAGCTTGGCTTCGAGCCGCGACAACGTGCGGCTGACCGCCGACGGCGTCTGCCCGACCTGTTCGGCGGCGGCGGAAATCGAACCGCACTCGATCACGCAGACGAAAATCTGCAACTCATCGGATCTGGCTTTCACGGGTTTCCCTTATTGATCGACTGCACAAATCCATTGTGGAGAGAGAACACCCCTGTGGCGAGGGGATTTATCCCCGATGGACTGCGCAGCAGGCCCCCGCTTTTTGAGATCAAGATCGGGGGGCCGCTGCGCGACCCATCGGGGATAAATCCCCTCACCACAGTTAAAACCCTCACCGAATGAATCACCTCACGCCTTGAGAGCAAACACCTCTTTCAGATGCTGCTCATACCGCGCCACATCATTCTCGATGTTCGGCCGCTTCATCACATCGACACAGAGAAACGTCGGCAATCCGGTCATGCCCAAGAACTCGTTGGCCTTGTGGAACGGGAAATACACCGCGTCGACACCTTTGGCTTCGAAGAAATCGCTCGGGTCGTCGAAAGCTTGCTGCGGTGCATTCCAGGTCAGCGACAGCATGTATTGCTTGCCTTGAATCAGGCCGCCGCTGCCGTACTTCTGCGACGCATCGGAACGGGTCCGGCCATCGCTGGCATAAAGGCTGCCATGACCTTCGGTGAAGACTTCGTCGAGGTACTTTTTTCACGGTCCACGGCGCGCCCATCCACCAGCCCGGCATCTGATAAATGATCACGTCGGCCCAGAGGAATTTGGCCACTTCTTCAGCGACGTCGTAACCCTCATCGATGAACGTGGTTTTGACATCCAGGCCACCACGATCCAGCACGCTCAGTGCAGTTTCGTGCAGGGTCGCGTTGTAACGACCGTCGGAATGGGCGAATTTCTTGCCGCCATTGAGCAACAACACTTTTTTCATCAGAACGCCTCGCGCAGCCATTGGGCTGGGGAAAGATGGGAAAACGAATGGCGGCAGGTTAACCATCCATCTCGCGCGGAATAAGCCGCGTCGGCGCAAAATACATTTGATCAAAAAGCACGAATGGAACGCAGATTGTTGCAATAGCATTGGCTGCCATCTGCATTTGAGGAGTTGTTCTGATGAGTGAACGCCACGGTTTCATCCTGCACGCCAAGACCCGCCCGGAGAAAGCCGAGGCCTTCGAAGCGCTGTTTCGCGCCTATGTCGAACCGAGCCGCGCCGAGCCGGGCTGCATCGAGTACCACATGCTGCGCGACCAGGAAGACCCGACGCTGTTCATCTTCTATGAGATCTGGGAAAGCCAGGCGCACCTCGACGTGCACTCGAACCTGCCGCACATGCGCGAGTTTTTCGACAACCGCATGACGTACTTGGAGCGCGATTTCGATATCCGGCGGATCGACATGCTCAGCGCGTCGTCGGCTAGCCGCTGATCAGCAAATGGGCGCCGAGTGCGCCCAGTCCGATGAAGAACACCCGCTTGAACAGCACGGCACTGATGCGCTGCCGCAGCCATTGGCCGAACCCCATGCCCAGCATCGCTGGAATCAGCACCAGCAGCGACGCACTTAATTCGCCACTGCCTAGTGCATCGCGCCAGAACAGGCCGCCAGCCAGCGCCAGGGTCGAAACGGTGAACGACAGGCCCAGCGCCTGCACCAGTTCATCACGCTGCAAACCCAGCGCCTGCAGGTACGGCACCGCCGGTATCACGAACACGCCGGTGGCCGAAGTGATGACTCCGGTGATCAGCCCGCACAGCGGGCCGAGCCACGGCTCATGCCGGGGATTGACCTGCAGGGTCGGCAGCAGCAACCCGCTCAACGCATACAGCAACAACGCCGCGCCCAAGCCGCGCACCACCCAATGCCCGCCCGCCATGCCGATCGACAACGTGCCGACGGCGGTCCCGAGGAAGATCATCAGCAGCAGCGGCCACAGGCGTTTGATCAGCCCTTTCAGATGCCCGCCAAAGGCCAGTTGCCAAACGTTGGTCAGCGTCGCCGGAATGATCAGCAACGCGGCTGCCTGTGATGGGGCCATAGCCAGACCCAGCAGCCCCATCGCGACAGTGGGCAAGCCGAGACCGATTACCCCTTTGACCAGACCGGCCATGATGAAGGTGGCGATGACCAGCAGCGATAAGGCCAGGCCGAGGTTTTGATAGAAGTCTGCGAGTGCGTTCATGGCGCTACTGTGCGCCTTGGCGGGTGCGCTGAAAATCTGCCATATACTGAGGCTGCCTCTGCCAATACAAGAGGCTGAAGACCTGATTGAGACTTCTGGCCTCATCGCTGGCAAGCCAGTTCCCACAAGTTTCAGTGTGGATCACAGATTTTGTGCACTACACAAATCCTGTGGGAGCTGGCTTGCCAGCGATAGGACCATCCCCAGACACCAGAAAAACCAGAGGCTGCCTGATGCACTTCGACCTCACCGACCTGCGCCTCTACCTGCACATCCTCGACAGCGGCAACATCACCGCTGGCGCCGCCCGCAGTCATCTGTCGCTGGCCGCCGCCAGTGCGCGCATCCGGGCCATGGAGGCTTCGCTCGGCACTGAGTTCCTGCAGCGCGAGCGCCGTGGCGTGAGCCCGACACCGGCCGGCAAGGCGCTGGCGCAACATGCGCGTGTCCTCCTGCAACAGTCCGAACGCATGCAGCAGGATCTGGCCGATTACGCCCAAGGCGTCAAAGGCCAGGTACGGTTGCTGTGCAACACCACCGCGATCACTGAATACCTGCCGGAAGTACTGGCGGACTTTTTGTGCGAGCATCCCAACCTCGACATCGACCTGCAGGAATTGCCCAGCGCGCGCATCACTCATGCCTTGCGCCAAGGCGCGGCGGACCTCGGGATTGTGTCCGACGCCGTCGATACCACCGACCTGCAGACCCTGCCATTTCGTGCCGATCCGCTGGTGCTGATTCTCCCCCTCGACCACCCATTGTCTGACGCTGCCGAAGTCCGTTTCAGCGACGCCCTGCAGCATGACTTTGTCGGACTGCGCGCCGACAGCGCGCTGGCGGTTTATCTGGAAGAACAAGCGCTGCACAGCGGCTCGCGGATGCAGATCCGTATCCGCGCCGACGGATTCGACGGGGTAATACGCATGGTCGCCCGAGGTGTCGGGCTGGCAATTGTGCCGCTGGCCGCTGTCGAGCGAAGCGCATTGCGTTCATTCAAATGGGTGGCGCTCAATGAGGCGTGGGCACGCCGCACGCTCATGCTGTGCGCCCGAGATTTCGCTACGTTGCCGAATTACGCTCGCGCGTTGTTACACGCGCTCACTGATCCGCGCGTTTCTGAGCAGTTCGATGTCGAGCACAGACAACTGAACGGCGAGCAGGCGCTGTAGGGTTCGCCTTCAAATCCTTCTGCCCGGAGTTCCCATGACCGCGACCGCCCCCATCACCGTTCTGCGCGACACCCACCCGCTGCCGGTACTCGATGCCTGCAAATGGGAAAAACTCGAGGGTGACCCGCACACCGTCAACCTCAACGCCTACACCAGCGAAGACGGCAGCAAGATCATGGGCACCTGGATCTGCACCCCGGGCAAGTGGCGGGTCGACTACGTGAAGTGGGAGTACTGCCACTTCCAGGAAGGCTATTGCATCATCACCCCGGACGGCATGGCGCCGATTCACCTGCGTGCCGGCGACATCTTCGTGGTTGAACCGGGGATGAAAGGCACCTGGGAAGTGGTCGAGACCGTACGCAAATATTTTGTCTTTGCCTGATGCAAAAAAGCCGGGAAACCACCCGACGTGATTTCCCGGCAACACCTACTGCATTCTGGCTGACGCCATGGTTGTGGCGTCTGTGAGATTTGTGGCGAGGGGATTTATCCCCGATAGGCGCAAAGCGCCCCCCGCATTGTGTCAGTTGAAACGCAGGCTCAGTGGTTGCGACTGCTACACAGTCGATCGGGGATAAATCCCCTCACCACAAAGTCTGCGTTGCCACAAAAAGTATTGATGTCCAAGTTACTGCGGCTTGCGATAGCTGTTGATGATCGCCGAGAAGTCCTTGCCGCCTTCCCCGCGCTGGCTCATCGCCTGATACAACTGCTGCGCCACCGCGCCGAGCACCACCGGTTGATGCGCTTGGCGCGCCGCTTCGGTGGCCAGCCCCAGATCCTTGAGCATCAGCTCGGCACCGAAGCCGCCGGTGTAACCACGCGAGGCCGGCGCCGTTTCGACGATGCCCGGCCACGGGTTGTACATTTCCGAACTCCAGCAACGCCCGGTGGAGCTGTTGATGATCCCGGCCAGCACCGAGGTGTCGATCCCCAGTGCATCGCCCAGTGCCATCGCTTCGCTGACACCGACCATCGAAATCGCCAGCAGCAAGTTGTTGCAGATCTTGGCGATTTGCCCGGTGCCGACTTCACCGCAATGCACGATGTTGCGGCCCATCTGCGCCAGCACCGGCTGCAGGGTGGCAAACAGTTCCGGAGTGGCGCCGACCATGAAGGTCAGCGTGCCTGCGGTCGCGCCGCCAGTGCCGCCAGAGACCGGTGCATCGGCCATGGCCACGCCCTGTTTGGCGGCAGCGGGCGGCCACATCGCGGGCGGTCTGTGGATCGATGGTGCTGCAATCCACCGCTGGCACCCCTTTGCCGATACCGGCCAGCACTCCGTCCTCACCGAGCCAGACGCTACGCACATGCACCGCCGCCGGCAGCATGGTGATCACCAGCTCGGCGTCTTGCGCCGCTTCACGGGCCGAGGCGCGGATGGTGCCGCCCAGTTGCTCCAGTTCCGCCAGCACAGTCTTGTTCAGGTCCACCAGGTTCAGCGAATGGCCGGCCTTGATCAGATTGCGCGCCATCGGCGCGCCCATGTTGCCCAGACCGATAAATGCGATTTTCATGGCCAGTCCTCAGCGCAGGTTGATGGTGGTGTTCACGCCGTCGTTGACGCTGTCGTCATCGAACCAGCGCGCCGTGACCGTTTTGGTCTGGGTGTAGAACTGCACCACTTGCTTGCCGTACGGGCCGAGGTCGCCCAATTTCGAACCGCGCGAGCCGGTGAAGCTGAAGAACGGCACCGGCACCGGAATCGGGATGTTGATGCCGACCTGGCCGATGTCGATTTCACTCTGGAATTTACGCGCCGCCGCACCGCTCTGGGTGAACAGGCCCGTGCCGTTGCCGAATGGGTTGGCGTTGACCAGCGCAATGGCCTGATCAAGGGTGTCGACTTCCAGCACCACCAGCACCGGGCCGAAGATTTCCTGGGTGTAGATCTGCATGTCGGTGGTCACGCCCGAGAACAGGGTCGGACCGACGAAGTTGCCTTGCTCGTAGCCCGGCACCTTGATGTCGCGACCATCAAGTTCCAGCTTGGCGCCTTCCTTGATGCCGCTTTCGATCAGATCGAGAATCCGCGCCTTGGCTTTCTTCGAGATCACCGGGCCGACATCGGTGCCCGGCTCGCTGCCGGCGTTGACCTTGAGTTTCTGCGCCAGTGCTTTCAGGTCCGGCAGCCATTGCTTCGCTGCACCAACCAGCACCACCACAGAGGTGGCCATGCAACGTTGCCCTGCCGCACCGAAACCGGCGCCGACCAGCGCATTCAGCGCCTGCTCGCGATTGGCGTCCGGCAGCACCACGGCGTGGTTCTTCGCGCCCATCATCGATTGCACGCGTTTGCCGTGCTTGCCGGCCAGGTCGTAGACGTGAGTACCGACTGAGGTCGAACCAACGAACGATACGGCTTTGATGTCCTTGTGGGTGCACAGGCCATCAACCACGTCTTTACCGCCGTGTACCACGTTGAGCACACCCGCCGGAACGCCGGCTTCAATCGCCAGTTCCACCAGCAACATGGTCGACAGCGGGTCCTGCTCCGAAGGTTTCAAGACGAAGGTGTTGCCGCAGGCGATGGCCATCGGGAACATCCACAGCGGAATCATCGCCGGGAAGTTGAACGGGGTGATGCCGGCGCACACGCCGATCGGCTGGCGCAGGGTGTAGGTATCGACGCCGCCCGCCACGTTTTCGGCGAACTCGCCCATTTGCAGGGTGCCGATGGAACAGGCGTGCTCGACCACTTCCAGGCCACGGAAAATATCGCCCTCGGCGTCGGCAATGGTCTTGCCCTGCTCGGCGCTCAGCACTACGGCAATGCGCTTGGAGTGCTCGCGGATCAGCGCCTGCAGCTTGAGCATGATGCGCATCCGCGCGCCGATCGGGGTCAGTTTCCAGGTCTGGAAGGCGCGGTGTGCGGCACGGATGGCGGCATCGACTTCAGCAGCGGTGGCGAACGGTACTTTGGCCAGCACTTGCTGGGTCGCCGGGTTGACGATGTCGTGCCACTCGGTGGTCTGCGATTCGACCCACTCGCCGTCGATCAGCAGCTTGACCTTCTGGACCGTGGTTTCGTTGGGCGTAAGCGATGCGTTCATGCTGGTCTCCGAAACTTGTTTTTATCGTAGGAGCCAAGGCGAAAGGGTTCGCCTTGAGATGAGGCGTGTGTCACGAATTGGTTGTCGGACTGTTTTTGGAGTATAGATGTGCAAACTTCTAATAAGAACGCACATATAAGCCCGTCCATCATGCAAAAAAACATCACCTCCCTGGGGTCGCTGAACTGGGACGACCTGAAGTTTTTCCTCGAAGTCGCCCGCACCCGCAAAGCCAGCACCGCAGCCAAACGCCTGGCCGTCGACTACACCACAGTGTCGCGGCGCATCAGTTCGCTGGAAGCGGCATTGGGTACGCTGCTGTTCGAAAAATCGCGCACCAGCGGGTTTGTGCTGACCACCGAAGGCCAGCGTCTGCTGGGTTATGCCGAGTCGATTGAAAGCACATTGCACATGGCCTGCGAGCAGGTCTCCGGCTCCGGTGTGGCACTGTCGGGCCATGTGCGCATGGGCTGCACCGAAGGTTTCGGCAGCTTTTTCATCACCCCGCAACTGAGCCATTTCGTCGACGCCTACCCGGCGATCTCGGTGGACATCCTGCCGCTGCCGCACTTCATCAGCCTGTCCAAACGCGAAGCCGATATCGTTATCGCGCTGGAGCGCCCGGAGCATGGCCCGTACGTGTGCTGCAAACTCTGCGACTACCGCTTGCAGCTGTACGCGACCCAGGACTACCTCGACCAGCACCCACCGATTCGCCGCCCGGCCGATTTGGGCAAGCATCAATTCATCAGTTATGTGGATGACCTGGCGTTCAGCTCGGAGTTGCTGTACCTGGCGAACGTGCTGCCTGGCGCCAGCGCGAACCTGCGCAGCACCAGCGTGATCGCGCAGTTCGTCGCAGCGCAGCAAGGGCGTTCACTGGCAATTCTGCCGTGCTTCCTCGCGGCGCAGGATCCGCGCCTGCTGCCTGTGCTGCCCGAAGAAATCGACATCACCCGGCAGTTCTGGATGTACTGCCGGGAGGACCTGAGGAAGTTAAAGCGGATCACACTGTTGTGGGATTACATCCGTGAGGTGACCGAGCGCAATCAGGGTCTGCTGATGGGGCAGACCCGCGAGATGCAGTTCGCCGATTAATCGGCGCTGACCACAATCGACACCCGACGATTCTCGGTACGTCCGGCGGCAGTACTGTTGGACGCCACCGGCTCGCTGCTGCCCAGTCCGCGCAACTGGATGTTCTCTTCCTTCATGCCGACGGTGGTCAGCACTTTAGCCACACTCTTGGCCCGGCGCAGCGACAGTTGCTGGTTATAGGTCTCTTTGCCCGAGGCGTCGGTATGACCGTCGACCCGTACGCGTTCAATACCGACCCCCAGCAGCGCCTTGCCGATGCGTTCGACGATTTCGGTGCTTTGGGCGTTCAGGCTTTCGATATCGCTGCCAAACAGCACTTTGCCTGACAGGCCAAACTCCCAGCCTTCGTCGGTTGCCTCGAAGCCTTGTTGTTTGAGGACGGCAATCTGCGCCGGGGTCAGGCCTTTTTGTGGTGCGGTCTGGCAGCCGGTCAGCGCCAGTACGGCGATCATCAGCAAGGCGGAAAACAATCGAGCGGGAAGTATGAACACGGGAATCAGCTCCTGGTTTGCAGATTGACAACCGGGCTCTCCGACCCGGCAGTGAATTGAGCACCACGCGACAGGCGTTTGGCCTGGTACATCGCCGCGTCGGCGGCGTTGAGCAAGGCACCTGGCGTGGCACCATGATCAGGGAAAACCGCAATGCCGATACTGAGCGACGTCACCACACTGGTATCGCCCGGCAGCGCGATGGGCATGTCCATGCTGTCGAGAATCTTGTCGGCAATGCGCTCGGCGTCTTCGACCTTGTGCAGCGGCGCAAGCAGCACGGCAAACTCATCGCCGCCAAGCCGCGCCACCAGATCCTCTTCACGCAGCTGCGCGCGGATCCGATTGGCGACCGCCACCAGCACGGCATCGCCGGCAGCATGACCGAAGTTGTCGTTGATACCTTTGAAACGGTCACTGTCGAGAAACAGCACCGCTACCCGCTCGTTGAGTTTGCCGGCATTACGCAGGGCACGAATCAATCGGCCCTCGAAAAACGCCCGGTTCGGCAAGCCGGTGAGGCTGTCGTGGCTGGCCTGGTGGGCGAGGGTTTCGTTCTCGCTCTGCAGGTGGGTTTGCCAGGATTCGAGTTCGTCGAGCAACGCATTGAAGTCGTTGCCCAGATTATCCAGTTCGGCAATCTGCGCCGGCGGTACCCGCCGATCCAGCGCGCGCTCGCTGCGCGCGGCGTGGGCCACCGCGGCGAGGCTACGCAGTGGTCCGGTAATACCGCGTAATTGTCGACGCGCGAGATAGAGCGCGACCCAGGCACTGATGGCGGTACACAGGATGATCCCTGCCAGACCGCTCAGCAAAAAGCGCATGAGACTGCCGCCATGACCGACCAGCAGAATGTGACCGATTTCGCGCTCCTGATGCACAATCGGCAGCCTGACCGGCTTTTCCAGAACGGTACGCGTGATCTGCATTTCCAGTTCGGTAAACAGGCCGTTCTCGGGCCGCTGCCAACGCGCCAGCACCTGACCTTGCGCATCGAACACCTGCACGTCCGCCACCTCTTCGGTGGACGCAATCAAGGCCAGCGCTTCAGTCGCCGCGGCCTTGTCGTTGAACACTACCGCCGCTTCCACGGTGTAGCTGATCGAGCGCGCAATGAGCTGCAAGTTGTGATCGGCGTACACCCGCAGCGCGAGAACGCCCAGCAGGGTCAGCGATACGCTGGCCATCGTCACGGCTACCAGCGCCACAATCAAATGGCCACGGCCAATGACCGATCCCAGCGTCGGGCGGCTTCCAGAACGGAACAGTTTCATGGCGCCGCCGGTTTGCGACGCGACAATTGCAGTACGCTCGGGTGGATGCGTACACCGCTGCGCGCGACAGAGTCGAGGTTGACCTCGAAGGACACCTGTTCATCGCCGACGCGCAGGCAGAACAGGCTGCCGACCGTACACTGATCGCCTCCTTCGCTGATGCTCAACACCGGGTGACCGATCAATGAAGCAAACAGCCGACTGCGCTCATCCGCCGTGAGTTTGCCGATGTACACCGCATCGCATTCGCTGACGATCGCCGGGTTGTCGGCCAGCAGTCGGCGTACGACGACCGGCCGACCAGTGGCCTGCGTGGTGCCTTTAACCAGATCGTCGGTGTATTCGGTAGGGCCGACGATGCACAGGCGCAATTGCGCAGGTTCAACCGGCCAGCGTGCATAGCTGAGAATGCCGAGCACGACCTGCGTCACCGCTTGGGCGCGTTGCTCGGCCATGCCCGCTGGCGTTTGTGGCTGCGCGATGGCAGCGCCCGCCAGCAAACAGAGCAGACCGACAAGCAATGCGTGCTTGCAGCGAACCACGCGCTCTGTCGCCCAGACAGCCACCTTCATGCAGGGATTCTCTTGGATCGTACCGAAATGATGCCGCAACGATAGCACAGCGAAGTAACACCAGCGAGACAGCGTCGTCTGACCAGTCGGTCAGTAATCGGTACCAGACTTCAGGTTATTTCATTCCCGAGCCTCTGCGCCTTCCTCCAGTTCCAGCATCAATCCGCTCAGGCGCTTGACCTTGCGCTGCACGGCCTCTTCGAACACTCCAGGCCGGGGTTCGATCAAGGTGAACCAATGCTTGGCCCGTGTAATCCCGGTGTAGATCAATTCTTTGGTCAGCACCGGATTCAAGGCGTCAGGCAGGATCAACGCGGTGTGGGCGAACTCCGAGCCTTGAGATTTGTGCACGGTCATGGCGTACACCGTTTCAACGTCGTTGAGCCGACTCGGCAGCACGAACCGTACCCCGCCCTGCCCGTCGTTTCGCGGGAAGGCCACGCGCAGTACCGGTCTGCCAGCTTCGGGGCCCTCGCGCTCGGGCAACTTGAGGGCGATGCCGATATCGCCGTTCATCAGTCCCAGACCGTAATCATTGCGGGTCATCAGCACCGGCCGACCTTCGTACCATTGTTGGTCATGCTCGATCAGGCGTGCCTTGAGCAGGGTTTCGGTGATCCGCAGATTCAACCCTTCAACGCCCCAAGGTCCCTTGCGCACGGCACATAACAACTGGAAGGTGTCAAACGCCTGCAGCACCGCCCGCGCCCAGTTGGTCCAGTCTGGATGTTCCAGCGGTCTGCCTGCTGGCGGGCGTTGTTCGCGCAGGATGTTCAGATAGTGGCGATAACCCTGTGGACCGTCGCCATGACCGTCGAGCAACAGGCGCTCCAGCTTGTGATCGTGTTCTCCCTTGAGCGGCAGTGAAAACACATCGTCGTAGTGACCGGCCGCCAGCAACTGGCGCGCCTCATCCGGCAACTGCTGATTGACCCGCCGCGCCAGTTGACCAATGCCGCTACCTTCACCGAAACGCCGGGAATGACGCAGCATCACCAGTTGTTGGGCCAGCGGATGAGAGCCATCGAGGTCTACGTGCAGGTCACTGCCGTGCAATGACTCTCCGCTGACCGACTCCAGCCACTGCCGGGTGTGCGGGTTATACCAGCCTGCCTCGGCATCACGGCAAAGATCGCCAAGTACCGCTCCGGCTTCCACCGAAGCGAGTTGATCCTTGTCGCCGAGCAACACCAGACGCGCATGCGTCGGCAATGCATCGAGCAGGTTCGCCATCATTTCCAGGTCGATCATGGAAGCTTCATCGACCACCAGCACATCCAGCGGCAAGCGGTTGCCAGCATGGTGACGGAAGTGTCGGGTGCCGGGACGGCTGCCCAGCAAACGATGGACTGTCGTGACGTCGCAAGGGATCTTCTCGCGCACGTCTTCGGTGACCGACAGCGATTGCACTTGCTGGCTGATGGATTCGGTCAACCGCGCAGCGGCCTTGCCGGTGGGCGCCGCCAGACGAATACGCAACGGTTGACCGGCCTCGACCGCCGGCGCCTGGAGCAGCGCGAGCAAACGCACCACGGTCGTGGTTTTACCGGTCCCCGGGCCGCCGGTGATGATGCTGAACGCACCGCGAGTGGCAAGGGCACAGGCGAGTTTCTGCCAGTCGATCACGGCCCCCGGTGTTGCAGGGCCGAACAACTCATCGAGGCGCTGAGGCAAGTCATCCGGCGGCGTTTCAGGCTGAGCCAGACGTGTCCGTAACGCTGCATCGATACGCCGCTCGTAAGCCCAGTAGCGCCGCAGATACAGGCGCTTGCCGGACAGCACCAACGGCCGCTGCTGCGCCGGGTCGCGGGTGTCCGCTGCCAGTGCAACCAGCGCACTGCTCGCCAGCGCCTTGCACCAATGGGCGCCATCCAGCGTTTCAAGCAACTGCGACGGCAGCAGCCATACATCACTCTGTACATCGCCTTCGGGAGGCAGGGAGAGGGCGAAATCCGGGGCCTTGAGGGTTTCGAACACATCAAGGCAAACATGCCCGTGACCCAGTTGATGGCTGGTCAGTGCGGCTGCGAGCAACACCAGAGGATCGGACTCAGGCGCAAGTTCGTGCAGGAAACCGACAAAGGCTTTGTCCAGCGAGCGAAGCCAGCCTCGTTCGACCCAGCGCTCAAGCAAGATCAGCAGATCCGAAGCTCTGGTCAGTGGCGTCAGGCTCGACGGGTTGTCGATAGCCGATGACAGATCGGCGAAGGTACGCTTCATAACAGGACTCCCTGTTCCCATGCGGGTTCGGCCTTGGCTTCCGGCTTACCCTGGAACAGGCGATCCAGGCGTTCGATCAAGTCCCGTGGCGGCCGCGCAAAGTACACGCCACTACTGTCTGCCCGGGTTCCCCGCAGGAATACATACAACGCACCACCGACATGCCGGTCGTAATCGTAGTCGGGCAGACGCGCCTTCAATTGCCGATGCAAGGCCAGCAGATACAGCACGTACTGCAGGTCGTAACGGTTGTCCAGGATCGAACGCTCCATGGCTTGCTCGGTATAGGCCGTATCGTCGACACCCAACCAGTTGGATTTGTAGTCGGCGACGTAGTAACGGCCCGCGTGCTCGAAGGTCAGGTCGATAAAGCCCTTGAACATGCCGTTGAGCTGTACTGGCTCGGCGGCTACTCGCGCCACACCGTTGTGGGTGTACTGGCGTACCCAATCATCGAGTTTGAGGACATCAACCTTGTGACTGGCAAACCAGAA
>NZ_JABULD010000463.1:0-5826 GCF_014060985.1 Pseudomonas sp. MD195_PC81_125 | reverse complement strand
AAAAAAACGCCAACCCGAAGGTTGGCGTTCTGTTGAAACAAAAAAGCGACTCAGCGCGGAACGACGGGCTTGCGCGCCGGTTTCGGTCCCTTGCCCTTGGCCGCTTCCTTGCGCTCCTTGGCCGCCTGCTGGTTGCGGGCGAACGCCGCAGCCTTGGCTTGTTCACGCTTGTCCCAAGGGTTGCCACCGTCGCTGGCACGCGGCGGCAGGCCGGTGTGCTGGGTGAGAATCTTGGTGGTCTTCTCTTTCGCGACCTTGTGGCTGCCGGCCGGCGTCGAGTTCTTGCGACGGGCGCTCTGGTAGCTGTCGGTGGCCGGCTGGTGCAGCGGGATCAGCTGATTCTTGCCCGGCCCGATCAGGTCGGCGCGGCCCATGCGGGTCAGCGCTTCGCGCAGCATCGGCCAGCCTTTCGGGTCGTGATAACGCAAGAACGCCTTGTGCAGACGACGCTGCTCCTCGCTCTTGACGATAGTCACACCGTCGCTCTTGTAGGTGACCTTGCGTAGCGGGTTCTTGCCCGAGTGGTACATCGCGGTGGCGGTGGCCATCGGCGACGGGTAGAACGCCTGCACCTGGTCGGCACGGAACCCGTTGCCCTTGAGCCACAGCGCCAGGTTCATCATGTCTTCATCGGTGGTGCCCGGGTGCGCAGCGATGAAGTACGGGATCAGGTACTGCTCTTTACCGGCTTCCTTGGTGTACTTCTCGAACATGCGCTTGAAGCGGTCGTAAGTACCGATCCCCGGTTTCATCATCTGGTTGAGCGGACCTTCCTCGGTGTGTTCCGGGGCGATCTTCAGGTAACCACCAACGTGGTGGGTCACCAGCTCTTTGACGTACTCCGGCGACTCGACCGCGAGGTCGTAACGCAGACCGGAGGCAATCAGGATCTTCTTCACACCCGGCAAGGCACGGGCACTGCGGTACAGCTGAATCAGCGACGAGTGGTCGGTATTCAGGTTCGGGCAGATGCCCGGGAACACGCAGGACGGCTTGCGACACGCGGATTCGATTTCCGGGCTCTTGCAGGCAATGCGGTACATGTTCGCGGTCGGGCCGCCGAGGTCGGAGATGACGCCGGTGAAACCCGGGACCTTGTCGCGGATCTCTTCGATTTCGCGAATGATCGACTCTTCGGAACGGTTCTGGATGATCCGGCCTTCGTGCTCGGTGATCGAGCAGAACGTGCAGCCGCCGAAGCAGCCACGCATGATGTTCACCGAGAAACGGATCATGTCGTAGGCCGGGATCTTTTCCTTGCCGTACGCCGGGTGCGGAACACGGGCGTAAGGCATGCCGAACACGTAGTCCATTTCTTCAGTGGTCATCGGAATCGGCGGCGGGTTGAACCAGACGTCAATCTCGCCATGCTTCTGCACCAGCGCGCGGGCGTTGCCCGGGTTGGTTTCCAGGTGCAGCACGCGGTTGGCGTGGGCGTACAGGACCGGATCGTTACGCACCTTTTCCATCGACGGCAGGCGGATCACGGTCTTGTCGCGGGTCATCTTCGGGCTGGCCAGGATCTGCACGACCTTGGCTTCCTCGGGATCGTCCACCGGGCCTTTTTCCTGCTCGATGGCGCAGGCCTGGGTGTCCTGGGTGTTGACGTACGGGTTGATGATCTTGTCGATCTTGCCCGGACGGTCGATGCGCGTGGAATCGACTTCGTACCAGCCTTGCGGCGTGTCACGGCGGATGAACGCGGTGCCGCGCACATCGGTGATGTCTTCGATCTTGTGCCCGTAGGACAGGCGCTGGGCCACTTCGACGATGGCCCGCTCGGCGTTGCCGTACAGCAGAATGTCAGCGCTGGCGTCGATCAGGATCGAGTTGCGCACGCGATCCTGCCAGTAGTCGTAGTGGGCAATGCGACGCAGGGACGCCTCGATGCCGCCGAGAACGATCGGCACATGCTTGTACGCCTCTTTGCAGCGCTGGCTGTAGACCAGGCTCGCGCGGTCCGGACGTTTGCCCGCCATGCCACCCGGGGTGTAGGCGTCGTCGGAACGGATTTTCTTGTCCGCGGTGTAGCGGTTGATCATTGAGTCCATGTTGCCGGCCGCGACGCCGAAGAACAGGTTCGGCTCGCCGAGCTTCATGAAATCGTCTTTGGACTGCCAGTTCGGCTGGGCAATGATCCCGACGCGGAAGCCCTGGGACTCCAGCAGCCGGCCGATGATCGCCATGCCGAACGACGGGTGATCGACGTAGGCATCACCGGTGACGATGATGATGTCGCAGGAATCCCAGCCGAGCTGATCCATCTCCTCCCTGCTCATCGGCAGGAATGGCGCTGGCCCGAAACATTCGGCCCAGTACTTTGGATAGTCAAATAACGGCTTGGCTGCTTGCATGTCGATAACCGGTGTTGGCTTTCATTGAATTTCGCGGGCGCGGAATATAGCACAAATTTTGACCAATTCCGACGGCTATGGTCGGAAATTGTGCTTTACCTGTGGCGAGGGAGCTTGCTCCCTCCGGGTTGCGAAGCAGCCCCCAGAATTCGACTGCTGCGCAGCCGATCGGGAGCAAGCTCCCTCGCCACAGGTGCTCGACGTTACTCGTCGTCGTCGAAGTTGTAACTGCCCGGCGCGAGGTTTTCGAAGCGGGTGTACTTACCGATAAACGCCAGGCGAATAAAGCCGATCGGGCCGTTCCGCTGCTTGCCGATGATGATTTCGGCGATGCCCTTGTGCTCGGTTTCCGGGTGATACACCTCGTCCCGGTACACGAACATGATGACGTCGGCGTCCTGCTCGATCGCTCCGGATTCCCGCAAGTCGGAGTTCACCGGACGCTTGTTGGGACGTTGTTCCAGGGAGCGGTTGAGCTGCGACAGCGCCACCACCGGGCAGTTGAATTCCTTGGCCAGGGCTTTCAGAGATCGCGAGATTTCGGAAATTTCGTTGGTCCGGTTGTCGCCGCTGGAACCGGGAATCTGCATCAGCTGCAGGTAGTCGATCATGATCAGACCGATGTCGCCATGTTCGCGAACCAGGCGCCGGGTCCGCGCTCGCATTTCCGACGGGCTGATGCCGGCGGTATCGTCGATGAACAGCTTGCGGTCGTTGAGCAGATTGACCGCCGAGGTCAGGCGCGGCCAGTCGTCGTCTTCCAGCTGGCCGGAACGCACCTTGGTCTGATCGATACGCCCCAGGGACGAAAGCATACGCATGATCAGCGATTCGCCTGGCATCTCGAGGGAGTACACCAGCACCGCCTTGTCGCTGCGCAGTACGGCGTTTTCCACCAGGTTCATGGCGAAGGTGGTCTTACCCATCGACGGACGGCCGGCGACGATGATCAGGTCGGCCGGTTGCAGGCCGCTGGTCTTCTCGTCAAGGTCGGTATAACCGGTGGACAGGCCGGTGATCGAGTCGGCGGTGTTGAACAGGGTGTCGATGCGATCGATGGCCTTGGTCAACAGCTCGTTGACGCCCACCGGCCCGCCGGTCTTGGGGCGCGCCTCGGCGATCTGGAAGATCTGCCGTTCGGCCTCGTCGAGGATCTCTTCGGCGGTACGACCTTCCGGGTTGAACGCGGCGTCGGCAATTTCAGTGCTGATGCCGATCAACTGGCGCAACGTCGCCCGCTGGCGAACGATCTGCGCATAGGCCTTGATGTTGGCGACGGACGGCGTGTTTTTCGCCAGCTCGCCAAGGTAACCGAGGCCGCCGACCTGGGACGTCTGACCTTCCTTGTCCAGTTGCTCGGCAAGGGTCACGACGTCGATCGGCATGTTCTGATCGGCCAGTTTGGCGATCGCACGGAAGATCAGGCGGTGGTCATGCCGGTAGAAATCGCCGTCGGAGACTTGATCGAGCACGCGTTCCCAGGCGTTGTTGTCCAGCATCAGACCACCGAGTACAGCCTGTTCGGCCTCGATGGAATGCGGCGGCACTTTCAGCGCGGCGGTTTGCAGATCGTATTGCTCGGGAGCGGTGATTTCGTTCATGGCCACTTGGAGTCAGGGTTGAAAACGGGAGTACCAGAAAGACAAAGGGCACGACCTGTAAACAGGATCGTGCCCGATGTTACCGGCTAGCACCCGAGGGTGCCAGCCGACAAGTATTGCTTAAGCCGCTACCACGACAACGCGTACGGTGGCTTCAACTTCGGCGTGCAGGTGCACAGCCACGTCGAATTCACCCACGTTGCGGATGGTGCCGTTCGGCAGACGAACTTCGCTTTTCGCAACTTCAACGCCGGAGGCGGTCAGTGCGTCAGCGATGTCGTGAGTACCGATCGAACCGAACAGCTTGCCTTCGTCGCCAGCGGTGGCAGTGATGGTCACTTCCAGCTCGGCCAGTTGGGCAGCACGGCTTTCAGCCGATGCTTTACGGTCTGCGGCGGCTTTTTCCAGCTCAGCGCGACGCTCTTCGAACGCAGCCAGGTTGGCAGCGGTCGCAGCGGTAGCTTTGCCGAAAGGCAGCAGGTAGTTACGGCCGTAACCGGCCTTAACGTTTACTTTGTCGCCCAGGTTGCCCAGGTTGGCGATTTTTTCCAGAAGGATCAGTTGCATGTGGAAATCCTCTTAACTTTTAACCTTCACCGTTCGCGTTATCGGTGCCTTTCGACACGTGACGACCGCGAAAATCAATCAGGCTGTCGACAATGGCCAGAACCACGAGCAACGGATAGAGCAGCTGCATGAACAACAGCAGCGTGACGTACAACCCCACCAGCCAGAAACCGGCCAGTCGCTTCTGCCCGACCAGCCCGTGAATCAGGGCCAGTCCGGCGAACACCAGCGGTACGCTGCACAACGGCGTCAACATGGCCATCTGTGCACCGAGATTCGGGCCCAGAAGCATCAACGCCAGCAGCAACATCGCCGGCCCCAGCGGGATCCGGATGGCGCGAAACTCGCGACCAAAACCACCCGGGTTGTACAACAACGCCTGCCAATGACGCCCGATAATCAGGCTCAGCACGCTGACGATCTGCAACAACGCCGCAATCAGTCCGGTCAGGACCGGTGCAATCAGGGACGCGAAACGCGCTTGCTCATCGACCGACAATTGCTTGTAGGTTTCACCAAGAAGCGCCGGCATGACCTTTATCAAGGCCTGCGCGAGCATCTCGATCTGGGCCGCAAACGCTGCCCCGAGCACCACAGAAAACACCACTCCAATCACTACGCTGACCAGCAGCGTGCGGACCCAGGATTCGCTTGCGCGCAACACCAACGCAAGCCCCGAAGACCCCAGCAGCACCAGAAGTGCTCGCGGATCATCGGCATACAGCCACCAGATCAATGCCGGCAGCAGCCCCAGGGACAGGACGCCAATGGCGTCCGTCAGTCCGCGCCGCAGAAGCACCAGGCTCCCGGCGGCAGCACCCAACCAATACAACAACGGCAATGTTGCACACCCGGCCACTACGAGAGTGGCCTGCATGCGGCCGCGCATGATGAACTCAGCTAAGGCACGCATGCATTCAATCCTTTGCTACTTGTCGACTGCCCGGTCTCAGCGGCCGTGGCTGTCGGTGTAGGCCAGCAGGGCCAGGAAGCGGGCGCGCTTGATAGCGGTGGCCAGCTGACGCTGATAACGAGCTTTGGTACCGGTGATGCGGCTTGGAACGATTTTGCCGGTCTCGGATACGTAGGCTTTCAGAGTGTTGAGATCTTTGTAATCGATCTCTTTCACGTCTTCAGCGGTGAAGCGGCAGAATTTACGACGACGGAAGAAACGTGCCATTTGATAGGCTCCTTAAAAGGTCCGTGGATTACTCGTCAGCGTTATCGCTGTTGTCGCTGTCATCACCCTCAACGCCATCAGCGTCGGAGTGCTCAGGACGGTCGCGACGCTCACGGCGCTCACT
>NZ_JABULD010000465.1:0-6514 GCF_014060985.1 Pseudomonas sp. MD195_PC81_125 | reverse complement strand
GGCTGCGATCTTTTGCTCTTGCCTTATTTGGTCGGCTTGACGGTCACGGGCGCTTGCCAGCCTTCATCTGCTCAAGCAGCGGCGCGCACTGATTCGGCTCACCACCGCTCGGCGCCACGAGCGCCAGCAGTCCCGCCGCTGGTGCAGCGATCACGCCCAGTGCAACCATTCCCGCCCCGCGCAGCATCAACGGTACAGCCTTGACCCCGGCGTCCGGCTTGATGAACTTGCCGCGCACGTACAGCGGTGAACGCAGCGAAATCAGACGCCAGCCCTTGGATTCCGGGGTCACGGTCAGGTCCAGTTGCTCGGTGGCCATGTTCGCCGTGCCGTCGATGTAAATAATCGCGTTCTCGGTATCGAACACAAACAGCCGCGTGGTCGCCAGGCCGGTCTTGATGTCGAAGTCCGCCGCCGCGCAGTTGATCTTCACTTCCTTGTCGCCAAAGATCTTGCCGACCACGTAGTTACCGACGTTGAGTCCTGCCAGTTCCATCAGCTCGCGGCTGATCGCCCCGTCGTTGATCAGCATCTTCAACTGGCCATTGGCGCCACCGAGCAGCTTGGCCACCGAGTTGCCGCGGCCGCTGATATCGGCGTCGCCATTGAGCTCACCGAAACTGGTTTTCATCGGTTCGAAGGTCGGGAACAACTGCTTGAGCTTGAACCCGCGCGCGGTCAGTTTGGCCCGGCCTTCCAGCGGTTCGGCGCGACCGTTGAGGCGAATCTGCGCGTCCAGATTACCGCCGGCCACGCCGAAGCGCAGCGGTTCGAGGCTGAGTTCGCCGTCGTTGAGTTTCAGGTGGGTATAAAGGTCGGTGAACGGCAGTTTTTCGCTGTGCACGATGCGTTTGCCAGTGAACTCGACGTCGGCATCCATCGCGCGCCAGCGGTCGGTCTTGAACTCTTCAACCGGCAGCACTTTGTCGGTCGGCTGCTTGCTCTCGCCGCCGCGGGCCTTTTGCTTGTCATTCGAGTCGGCGCCGATCAGCGGCGCGAGGTCGGCGAACAGCAGCTGATTGGACAGCAGCGCACCACTGAGTTTTGGCCGAGGCTGACTGGCGACGTAGGTCAGATCGCCATGAATGTCACTGCCGCCGATCTTGCCGTTGAACTGCTCGTAGGTGAATTTCGCCCCGGCGGCGTCATGCAATTTGGCAATCAGATGGCCGTCGGTGGAGTACGGCGGCGTGTCCGGCAGAGTCACGCCGGTCAGCGGATAGAGGTTGCCGAGGCTGGCACCGGCCAGTTTCAGCCGCAGATCGAGGGCACCGAGGTTGAGCGGGTCGGTCAGCGTACCGGCGAGTTCGAGACTGGTGGCGCCAATCTTCGCCTGGGCCTGCAGCGGGAACGGTTTGTTCGCGTCCTGCAACGCCAGCAATCCGCCGATTTTGCCCTGGCCGGTGAGATTCTGGCCGTGGTACTGGCCTTTGACCTTCAGCGCGAACGCATAGTCCTGCGGCGCAGTGCCTTTGTCCTGGGCCGTTTTCGCGGCTTTGTCACCGACGATTTCGCTGAACGGAATCGGTTTGCCCAGCGGATCGATCACCACATCGAGATGGGTCTTGAGCGTCTGGTCGTCCAGCGTGACGTGGCCCTTGTCGAAACCGATGGCGCCGATGTCCACCACCCAGTTCGACGGTTCGGCGTTCGGGTCTTTGGGGTCGAACTTGAAGGTCCAGTTGGCGCGGCCATCGGCCAGGCGTTGCAGTTGCGCGTTGGGCTCGGTCAGGTCGATGCGCGGGATCGTCACCCGTTGCGCCAGCAGGGCCAGCGGCGAGATGCGCAGCTCCACGCGTTTGAGGGTGACCATCTGCGGCTGCTTCGACCAGTCCGGGTTGCCCAGCGTCAGGTCTTCAGCCACCACGTGCGGCCACGGCACCCAGGCCCGCCAGCCGCCCTCGTCCGGCTCGCGCTGCCAGATCACTGCGAGGTTGCCATTAATGGCAAACGGTCGATGCAGTTCTTCCGAGACTTTGGCGTTGAGCGGCGGTTTGATCCGGTTCCAATCGAAGAACACGATGATCAGAACGAGTACCGCCAGCAGCAGTACGAGGATGGCGAAGGTCCAACTGAAGATTTTCCCGGTGCGCGTCATGCACAAAACTCCTGATGACGACCGCACGCCGACTTCGCGACGCACAGCTGAAACGGCGGGCCAAAGCGGCCCTCATGAAATCTACGACTGGCAAACAGTGCGCAGGTTTAATCGGAATATAGATTCCGTGGCAAAAAATCGCCCGAATGCTGACTGATTGGTCGAACAGCGTTACCGCTGCCCGCACATTTGCGAGGCGCGAGTGAGTCGAAAATACCCACTGCGGTGCAAAACCACCGCCCGCAAACGCCCGAGCTAGAGCGCCTCGGCAGAACAATCAATTCTGTTGATTATTACCATTGCGTTTATGAACTTTTATATCGACTTATCGAGAGTAGCATTGGCTCCGTACCCACTTTATCGCCCTCCCAAGGAGCAACCCATCATGAAACGCCAATTACTGCTCAGCCTTACCCTGTCGATGCTAGCCAGCACTGCTTTCGCCCTGCCCGCTGCCGATCAGGCTACCCCACAAGTGAAATCCAGCCACTCGGTGTTCAGCCAGACTGTGGCTGCTGATGGCGGCGACCGCACTCCACAAGGCCAGACCCTGGCTGAAAACGGCCGTAATCGTCTGGAAGAGAAAGGCCTGGTACAAGATGGCTACGACAAGACGCCACAAGGCCAAGCTGTAGCAGAAGGTGGCCGTGATCGTCTGGAAGAGAAAGGTCTGGTGCAAGACGGCTATGACAAGACTCCACAAGGTCAGACCCTGGCTTCCGATGGCAGCGACCGCACTCCACAAGGCCAGACCCTCGCTGAAGGTGGTGGTGACCGCACCCCACAAGGCCAGACCCTTGCCGAAGACGGTTTCGACAAAACCCCACTGGGCCAAGCCGTTGCCGAAGGTGGTGGTGACCGTGTGATCGAACGCAACAGCGCTTTGAGCTAAGCCCATGGCGGCCTGGAAAAAAAGCCCAATCACCGGATTGGGCTTTTGACTTTTTCAGCACTGGCAACCTGCAACCCCCCTTTTTACCGCTGACATTCCCCCTGCCGTTCGACGCCAGCAAAGCCGATTTGCTAGAGTGCGGCGCTTGTCCCGCTCAAGAAAACGCCTTTGCGATGCTGCCCCGCGCCGAACAGAAACAACAGACCCGCAATGCCCTGATGGACGCTGCCCGCCATTTGATGGAAAGCGGCCGAGGATTCGGCAGCCTGAGCCTGCGCGAAGTGACCAAGACCGCCGGCATCGTGCCCACCGGTTTCTATCGGCACTTTGCCGACATGGACGAGCTGGGGCTGGTGCTGGTCAGTGAAGTCGGCCAGACCTTCCGCGAGACCATCCGCCTGGTGCGCCACAACGAATTCGTCATGGGCGGCATTATCGATGCGTCGGTGCGGATCTTCCTCGACGTGGTCAGCGCCAACCGTTCGCAATTCCTGTTTCTCGCCCGCGAGCAGTACGGCGGCTCGCTGCCGGTGCGTCAGGCGATCGGTCGTCTGCGCGAGAACATCAGCGCCGACCTCGCGGCCGACCTGACGCTGATGCCCAAGTTGCAACATCTGGATGCAGCCGGCCTGAGCGTGATCGCCGACCTGATCGTCAAATCGGTGTTCGCCACCCTGCCGGACATCATCGACCCGCCCGCCGAGGCCCTGCCGGAACATCTGACACCTCAGGCGAAGATCACCCAGCAATTGCGCTTCATCTTTATCGGCCTCAAGCACTGGCAAGGGCTGGGCAGCACCGAGTAAAGAGCAAAAGATCGCAGCCTTCGGCAGCCCCTACACCAACCCCCTGTAGGAGCTGCCGAAGGCTGCGATCTTTTTTTGTTGGCCACAAATTGGTGCATGTAAAAATCTTCACGCACCAAGATCTTCCAAAATCCTGCAACATCTTGAAACATCCTCTACGCTCCGACAGGGATTTCCTACATCTCGGCCGGTTGGCAAGCCCCTTGCTCTAGCCCTCCCTACAGTCCACTGCTGGAAGCTTTCCGATGCTGGTGATTCACCGCAGAATCGACGCTCAACCTGTCTGGTCCGCCGAGTTGCACCTGACGTTCGAAGCGCGGAGCAAAAGCCGTCTGCGCTGTTTCAGTGCCGACGGTGAAGACGTCGGGTTGTTTCTGGAGCGCGGTCAGGCGCCGTTATGCGACGGCGAATGCCTGCAGGCCGAAGACGGCCGCATCGTTCGTGTCTGCGCCCGCCCCGAGCAACTGCTGCACGTCACCTGCGCCAATGCCTTTGAACTGACCCGCGCCGCCTATCACCTGGGCAACCGCCACGTCGCTCTGCAAGTCGGCGATGGCTGGCTGCGTCTGCTCGACGATTACGTGCTCAAGGCCATGCTCGAACAGCTCGGCGCGCAGGTCGAAGCGATTGAAGCGCCCTTCCAGCCGGAGCACGGTGCCTACGGCGGCGGCCATCATCATTCGCGGCATGGCGACGAAGATTTCAACTACGCGCCCAAACTCCATCAGTTCGGCGTTCGCCTGTGAATCCGGCCTGGGCGCTGCTGCGCCTGGCCAGTCCGCAACTGCCGATTGGCGGCTACAGCTATTCGCAAGGCCTGGAAATGGCGGTGGATAACGGCCGCGTGAACAACCCGGACAGCGCCCGGCGCTGGATCAGCGATCAACTGCTGCTCAACCTCGCCCGTTTCGAAGCGCCGCTGCTGCTCGCCCATTGTCAGGCTGCGGCCGAGGAAAACTGGCCCGAGTTGCTGCATCTCTGCGAAACCCACCGCGCCAGCCGCGAGACCCGCGAGTTACATCTGGAGAGTCGGCAGATGGGTTACTCGCTGCAGCAGTTGCTCAACGGTCTGCCGGAACTCGACGCGCCGGCCCGCCGCTTTCTCGAGCAATGCGCGGAACCGCATCTGGCTCTTGGCTGGGCACTGGCGGCCCGCGCCTGGGGCATCAACCCGCAGGATGCACTCGCCGCGTGGCTGTGGAGCTGGCTGGAAAACCAGCTCGCGGTATTGATGAAAACCCTGCCGCTGGGCCAGCAAGCCGCCCAGCGCCTGACCAGCGAACTGCTGCCACTGCTGCAACAGGCGCAGCAGGACGCCACGCGCATTAATCCCGAACACATCGGCAGCGCCGCATTCGGTCTGTCCCTGGCGTGCATGGCGCATGAGCGCCAGTACAGCCGTCTGTTTCGCTCTTAGGAGAACAACCATGAACACACAACCCCTGCGCGTCGGCATCGGCGGCCCGGTCGGTTCCGGCAAAACCGCATTGACCCTGGCCCTGTGCCTGGCGTTGCGCGATCGCTACAACCTGGCCGTCGTCACCAACGACATCTACACCCGCGAAGACGCCGACTTTCTGGTGCGCAACGAAGCGCTGGCGCCGGAGCGGATCATTGGCGTGGAAACCGGCGGCTGCCCGCACACGGCAATCCGCGAGGACGCCTCAATCAACCTCGAAGCCGTCGATCAACTGAACCGACGCTTTCCGGGGCTGGACCTGATTCTGGTGGAGTCCGGTGGCGACAACCTGTCGGCAACCTTCAGCCCGGAGCTGTCAGACCTGACCATCTACGTGATCGACGTCTCTGCCGGCGACAAGCTGCCGCGCAAGGGCGGGCCGGGGATCTGCAAGTCCGATCTGCTGGTGATCAACAAGATCGATCTGGCGCCGCTGGTCGGCGCGTCGCTGGAAATGATGAACAGCGACACCCAGCGCATGCGTAACGGCAAGCCGTTCGTCTTCAGCAACCAGAAAACCGGACAGGGCCTGGAAAACATCATTGCCTTCATCGAACGCCAAGGCCTGCTGAACGCCGCCTGATTCATTGACCAACAAGGAAGCTTCTCCATGACACTCAAACGCATTCTCGGCGCCGTGGCGCTGCTGCTGACCCCAGCCCTCGCCTTCGCCCACCCGGGCCACGGCGACAGTGGGCTGGTCGCCGGTATCAGCCACCCGATCGGCGGCCTCGACCACTTGCTGGCGATGATTGCGGTCGGCCTGTGGGCGGCGCAGCAACAAGGTGCGGCGCGTTGGGCGCTGCCGTGCACCTTCGTCGGCACCATGCTGATCGGCGGCATGCTCGGTTTTGAAGGGCTGGAGCTGCCGGCGCTGGAAAGCGGGATCGCTGCCTCGGTGCTGGCGCTGGGTCTGGCGGTGGCACTGGCGGTGCGTCCACCGCTGGTAATGGCGGTGGCGGCGACGGCACTGTTTGCACTGTTCCATGGCGTGGCGCACGGCCTGGAGCTGCCGGACATGAGCAGTCCGTGGGCGTATGCCGCCGGTTTTGTCGCGGCGACGGCAGCGTTGCATGCGGCGGGTTATGGCCTGGTGCGCGTGTTGCCTCAGGCTGCCGCGCCGCTGGTGCGACTTGCCGGTGCTGCTTCGGCGATGACTGGCGCCTGGTTGCTGGCCGGCTGATCTATACCGCCTGAACCGGCCTCATCGCTGGCAAGCCAGCTCCCACAGGTTTGTGGTTGATAACAATCCTTGTGGG
>NZ_JABULD010000151.1:0-18984 GCF_014060985.1 Pseudomonas sp. MD195_PC81_125 | reverse complement strand
AAAATCACCGATGTGAATCGTGCTTATCTCGAACAGCAAACCCTTAATGTCGAGATGCTGGGGCGTGGTTTTGCGTGGTTGGATACAGGCACCCATGACTCTCTGCTTGAGGCGAGTCACTTCGTCCACACCATTGAGCAGCGTCAAGGCTTGAAAGTGGCGTGCCTGGAAGAAATTGCATACCACAATGGCTGGATCACTTCAGAACAGTTGGCAGTGCAGGCCGACGCCTTGAAGAAAACCGGCTACGGCCAGTATTTGCAAAAATTGCTGGACTCACCTTCCCACTGACTGAAACACCTCGTTTCGAGTGGGAGCGTTCAACCAGTCCGAGCAGGAAAGCTATGCCAGTAAAACATCCCAAGGTTGCGGTTTTGCTGGCAGCCTTCAATGGAATGCAATGGATCGAAGAGCAACTGGATTCGATTCTTGAGCAGTCTGGCGTCGATGTAACCGTTCATATCAGTGTTGACTCTTCAACGGATGGAACCGAGGCGTGGTGTCATGCCTATGCGGCTCGGCATCCTGCCGTCGTCGTGCTGCCTGGCGCTGGTACTTTCGGTGGAGCCTCACGCAACTTCTTCAGGTTGATTCGCGATGTACCGATTGAAGAGTACGAGTTTGTCGCGTTCGCCGATCAGGATGATGTCTGGTATCCGGGAAAACTTGAGCGAGCAATCCGTCAGATCGGTGATCGGCAAGTAGACGCCTACTCAAGTAACGTTGTTGCATTCTGGCCAGACGGCCGCACACATCTACTCGATAAGGCTCAGCCTCATACTGCTTGGGATTTTCTGTTCGAGGCGGCTGGTCCGGGGTGCACGTATGTGTTCAGTCGCCAGCTATCGAGTCCGCTCAAGGCCTGCATGCTTGCCAACTGGAGCGAGTTGCAGGAAGTCAGTCTCCATGATTGGTACTGCTACGCCTTTGCTCGAAGTAGAGGTTTCGAGTGGTTCATTGATGAGCAGCCTTCGATGAACTATCGCCAGCACGAGCGAAATCAGGTGGGGGCCAATACGGGCATCAACTCGCTGATTGCGCGCTACAAGACCATCCATGACGGCTGGTGGTTTTCACAAGTTAAAACGATCACGCGTTTGGTTGGGCTTGAACATGATGCTTTCGTCAAGCAGTGGTTTTCGTTGTCGAGGTGGCAGCTGTTGAGGCTTTCAATGAGTGCCTGGAAATGTCGACGCCGAGTGCGCGATAAGTTGTTCTTCTTTTGTATCTGCTGGGCGACGGCGGTAGTTGGAAAAAAAGCCAAATGAGCGGTCCACGAGTTCTGGTAACAGGCGCAACCGGTTTTGTGGGTGAGGCGCTGATCTTTCGTTTATTGCGAGACAAAGTGTTCACACCTGTCGCTGCTGTTCGTGGTGAGACGAGGCTGAGTGGACTCTGTCCGGTCGTTGCATTCGATCTGGAGGGGGATCGCGCCTTGCCGGGCCTTGAGCGTGTCGAAGTAGTCATTCACTGCGCGGCGCGTGTGCATGTGATGAACGATGTGGCGGCCGATCCGCTGCAGGAGTTTCGCAGGATAAACGTCGAGGGCTCTGTGCGCCTTGCCCGGCATGCCGCGAGCGCGGGCGTCAGGCGGTTCATCTTTATCAGTTCGATCAAGGTCAATGGCGAGATGACCCAGCCTGGGCAACCATTTTGTGCTGATGATCGACCCGCCCCCGTTGACCCGTATGGCGTATCCAAATGGGAGGCCGAAGAGCAGTTGATGCAGGTCGGCAAAGAGACGGGAATGGAGGTTGTCATCATTCGGCCGCCCCTGATCTATGGGCCAGGTGTCAAAGCCAACTTTTTCAATATGATGCGTTGGCTCGACCGGAGGGTGCCACTTCCGCTCGGCGGGATAAATAATCAGCGCAGTCTGGTTGCGATCGGCAACCTGGTCGATTTGATTGCCGTCTGCATTCGTCATCCGGCTGCTGCCGGACAGGTATTCCTGGTCAGCGATGGGGAGGATCTTTCTACCTCCCAACTGCTCCGCCGTATGGCCGTTGCGCTGAGCGTAAAATCATATTTACTGCCAGTGCCCTCATGGCTGCTGAGTAGTGCTGCGTCGCTGCTCGGGCGGCGTGCTTTGGCTCAACGCCTGTGTGGTTCGCTGCAGGTCGATATCGGTAAAACCCGCTCGGTTCTCGGCTGGTCGCCTGTCATCACGGTGGAGCAGGCGCTGCGTCAAACGGCGGGGCATCATGATTCCAGGCTCCAGCGCTGAGGACGCATTGCCCGATTGTTCCCTGTGGGAGGCCGTTTGTTTTCGGGCGTTGGCAAACTGCTACCCTTTTTTGCTCGCGGCGCGCTTGGTACCCTATGCCCCCGGCGCGGTGGCGCATTGTCGATGTTCGAGCGCCAGGCTCAGGGTTACTAATGTTCAGTTTTCCATATCAGCACCGGGCGGTGGAAAACGATAATGTCACTGGGCTATCAAATGGCAAGGCTTCGTCGTTATAATTGCAAATTTTGCGCGACTTGGAGCGACGCATGAGCCCTTGTGCGGCTCGATCGGCCAAGGGGTCGCTCGCCCTCAACAGACGGGCTGTCGCAGGCAAAATTTTATCATTTCAGCAACGGAGTGCTCGGTGGTAGCCCCCCTTTCCCCGGTTGTCCAAAATGACAATTCGGATTATCACGATGTGGATCATGGTCGGCCTGATTTCTCCGGGATCAGGGTGCGGATTGCGATTCTATTGTGCACCTTCAATGGTGAGCGGTTTCTGGCTCAGCAGTTGGAGTCCATCGCGCGACAGACTTGCCCTGACTGGTTTGTCGTGGTTTCGGATGATGGTTCCACCGACTCAACCCTGGAATTGCTGCGTGAATACTCCGAACGCTGGGGGGACGGCAAGCTCTCTGTCCGTCAAGGGCCGAGGTCCGGTTACGCCGCCAATTTCCTCTCATTGACGTGTGACAAAACGATTGAAGCCGACTACTACGCCTGGGCAGATCAAGACGATATCTGGCAGGCGAACAAGCTGGAGTGCGCCCTGCAAAAAACTTCAGGAAACGCCTTCGCAAAGTCCGGCGCTGTACTGTGGCAGAACTGAGTTGATTGACGAGCAGGGAGCGCGTATCGGCTTGTCACCCTTGTTCGAGCGTCCGGTCGGATTTGCCAATGCACTGGTGCAAAGTGTAGGTGGTGGAAACACAATGGTGTTCAACCAGGCGGCCCGACGGCTGTTTCAACAGGCAGGCGAGAATCTGGATGTGGTATCGCATGACTGGTGGGCCTATCTCCTCGTTGCCGGTGCGGGCGGCAGTGTCATTTACGATACCAGCCCGACGATTCTCTACAGGCAACATGATGCGAATGTCATCGGTGCTGCGTCGGGCGTGATGGTGCAGTTGATGCGGGTTCGCATGCAGTTTCGCGGTCGTTTTCGTGGCTGGAATCAAAAGAATATTGCAGCACTGGAATCGATCCGGTTCCAGTTGAATGAAGAAAGCCGGATGAGGCTGGATCGGTTTCAGCGAGCGCGAAGCTCTCGAGGATTGGCCCGGGTCATCTGGTTACGACGATCCGGGGTCTACCGGCAATCCTTATGGGGCAACCTTGGGCTGGTTTTGGCGACGTTGTTCAATGGAATCTGACACGCAGCCGGGCTTGGCTCCTTTCAGGAAGAGTTCTGTGGTAATTCAAGTAATGGTTGGGCGAGAGAGTTTGCTGGGGAATTTAAACTCCCTCGGATTTATTGAGGTTTTTAAAAAATGCTGAACTTTTCGACTTCGCCCAAGGAGATGCTCAATGGCATCTGGCGCAATAAAGGTCTCATTCGAGCGCTGGTGCAGCGGGAAATTGTCGGACGCTATCGCGGCTCGATCATGGGCATGCTGTGGTCATTGTTCAACCCGATTGTGATGCTGGTGATCTACACCTTTGTATTCAGCGTCGTGTTCAAAGCCCGATGGAGTGTGGATAGCAGCTCGAAGACCGAGTTCGCGCTCATGCTGTTTGCCGGCCTGATCGTGTTCAATCTGTTCGCCGAGTGCATTAACCGGGCTCCCGGTCTGATTGTCGGCAACGTCAACTACGTAAAGAAAGTGGTGTTCCCGCTGGAAATTCTTCCTTGGGTAACGCTGGGCGCCGCCATGTTTCATTTCCTTGTCAGTCTTAGCGTGTGGTTGATTGCTTACCTGATTTTCTTCGGAAAGTTGCAGTACACGGTTTTGCTGTTGCCGGTATTTCTCGCGCCCCTGATGATTTTCGTTGTGGGGCTGGTCTGGTTTCTAGCCTCGATTGGGGTTTACCTCAGGGATGTGAGTCAGATCATTGGAGTCTGCACTTCCGTTCTGATGTTCCTGTCGCCGATTTTCTATCCGATCACGGCATTGCCCGAACAGTACCGGCACCTGTTGTTCCTGAATCCGCTGACACCCGCAATCGAAGATACACGGGCGTTGCTTTTTCGGGGAGAGCTGCCGAGTTTTCTCCACTTGGGTTTCTACTATATCGCTGCAGCCCTTGTCTTTTGGCTAGGATTTGCGTGGTTCCAAAAAACGCGTAAAGGGTTCGCTGATGTCCTCTAATACAGCAATTGCCGTCAATAATCTGAGCAAGTGCTTTCATATCTACGACAAGCCGAGAGATCGGCTGATGCAGATGTTCGCTCGCGGCCGCAAACAGTACTTCCGTGAGTTCTGGGCCCTGCAAGATGTCTCGTTCACCATTGAGCGTGGCGAAACGGTCGGTATTTTGGGGCGTAACGGTAGCGGTAAATCCACTCTGCTACAGATGATCTGCGGCACCCTCAATCAGACTCATGGCGATATTCTGACCCATGGTCGTGTGGCTGCCTTGCTGGAACTGGGTTCCGGGTTCAATCCGGAGTTCAGTGGCCGCGAGAACGTGTACATGAATGCTGCGGTGCTGGGTCTAACGCGAGAGGAAACCAACGCACGCTTTGCCGAAATCGAGGCATTTGCGGAAATCGGCGAATTTATCGATCAGCCGGTCAAGACCTATTCCAGTGGCATGATGGTTCGCTTGGCTTTTGCCGTCGCCATTAACGTCGATCCACAAATCCTGATCGTCGACGAGGCGTTGTCCGTCGGCGACGAACTGTTTCAGCGCAAGTGCTTTGCGCGCATCGAAGCGATCAAAGCCAGTGGCGCCACGATCCTGTTCGTATCGCACTCCGGCAGTGCAGTCATAGAACTCTGTACCCGGGCGATTCTGCTGGACAAGGGCGAGAAGCTTGCTGAGGGTGTGCCGAAGGTCATCGTCGGTCAATACCAGAAGCTGCTGTACGCACCCGCCGGCAAGGTTGTCGAGATCCGCGAATCGATCAAGTCAGGCGCGCTCGAGCGACTTGAACTGGATCGAGAAGCGCAGCGTTCGGCAGTAGCAGTCGAGGCTTCGCAGGCCACGGACAACGGTCTGGAGGAATACTTCGATCCTCATATCGTATCTAAAAGCGTGATGTCCTACGAATCTCACGGGGTTCTAATCAGCGATCCACGCATCCTTAATGCCGCCGGCAAACAGGTCAACTGCCTCAAGCGTGGTGACAGCTATCGTTATACCTACCGCGTATCGTTTTCGACAGGTGCGGTGGCTGTCCGCTTTGGCATGATGATCAAAACGCTGGCGGGTATCGAGATCGGTGGCGCGGTTAGTGCGGCCAATGCGCAGGACTCTATCACTTACGTTGCAGCCGACGCGCAAATGGATGTCGAGTTCAAGTTTGAGTGTAACCTGAACCCAGGCACCTATTTTCTCAACTCGGGGGTGGTGGGTGTCGTTGGAGAGGGAGAAACCTATCTGCACCGCCTGAGCGACGCATGCCTGTTTCGTGTTCTGCCGGAAACTGCGATCACAGCGACCGGGACGGTAGATTTCAAATGTATTGCAGCCTTTACCACTTCAAGTGTTGAGCATAATTAATCTTATGGATGAAAAACAAATAGTCGTAGTTCTGGGCATGCACCGAAGCGGTACCAGTGCCATTACGCGCGGTTTAAAAGTCCTTGGTGTCGACTTGGGCGATAACCTATTGCCCGCTGAGTCTGGCAATAATGAAAAGGGCTTCTTCGAAGATGCGACGATCACTGCGTACAACGAAGAGTTGCTGGCCGACCTGGGTCACGCCTGGGATAGCTTGGTACCCATCAGCCCGGAAGAGTTGAGTTCACCAATCACTCAAAGCCATAAAATTCGTGCCATCGAGCATCTGCGCGAGAAAGTCGCGGACATAAAATGTTTCGGTGTAAAAGACCCTCGGATGTCGAGACTGCTACCGTTTTGGCAGGAAATCTTTGCCGAGCTGGGTTTGAAGGTCAGTTACGTCGTCGCTTTCCGTAACCCGAAAAATGTTGCCCATTCGCTGGTCAAACGAAACGAGTTCGAGGTAGAGAAGGGCTACTTTCTCTGGCTGGAGCACATGCTGTTGAGTTTGAAGTACAGCCAGGGTGCTTCAAGAGTTTTTGTAAACTACGAGCTGATGCTTCAGGAGCCTGAGAAGCAGCTCTGCCGAATCTCCAAGTCGCTGGGACTGCCGTTCGATCCCCAAGGACCGGAGTTTCAGGAGTATAAGCACGAGTTTCTCCAGCATTCGTTGCAACACAACAGCTTTACCCTTGATGGACTCGCCAAGGACGAAAAGGTCCCCGCCGATGTCTTGAATCTCAGTCTCCTGCTTTTGCAACTTTCGCGCGATGAGCATGCAGATGACCAAGCTGTTGTGGCTACGGTGAGTGAGCTTTATCAAGCGATGCTCACGCGTTTGCCGGCGTACCGGCTCATGCGACATTTCGATATAAATAACGCTTATCTAAGCGAGCAGTTGAGTGTGAAAGGCAAGAACCTGGAGACTCTCGAAGCTGATCACAACGCACTTGCCAGTGCTCATGGCAAGCTTGAGACGATCCACGCCGAGTTAAAAGCTGATTATTCAAAACTGATTGAATATCGTCACTGGCTTGAAGGCCAATACGATTCCTTTCAAGCCAATCTCTCCGAGTCGCAAGGCTCCGTTCAGAGCCTCGAAAATGACCTGTACCGCTACACTTCCGGGCGGTTTTTGCTCAAGTCGCTGGTCTTGCATATGGCCGAACGTTTTGGCTTGCGTTATCGAGGCGATAACCCCGCTGAAAGCGAACTGTTCGATGCTGATTACTACCTGAGTACCAACGAAGACGTTCGTGCCGCAGGTATCAATCCGTTGCAGCACTATCTCGAGCAAGGCTGGCGTGAGGGGCGTGATCCATCGGCTGGTTTTTCCACCAAGGCGTACCTGGAGCATTATTCAGATGTACGGCTGCGACGTATCAACCCGCTGATACATTACTTGCGTTATGGGTATTATGAAGGGCGACCGATTTTCGACACCAAGGGGCGCAACTATTACCTGTCCCGTAAAATAAGCCGTCACCGAGTTGTCGTGCAGCTGCTGAACCTGGTTTCGCAGCAGCCGGAATTGCTCGGACGTTTTGTGCGTGAAGCGCGGCGTGGTGGGCTGCGTCACGCGTTGGCGATTGCTGTTCGTAAACTCAAGCGTAGTCAGAAGCGATTTGCGCTGAGCCAGATCGCCAAGCCTCTCGGCGATGCGGCATTGACTGAGTACGAAGTACTGAGAGTCGTGCCCTACTATCTGGATCCTTATCTTTGCGAGGTTCCAAAAACAACCGCACAGATGGTTGCTGTTCATCTTCATCTGAGCAGTGAGCAAATGTCCGGTGACTGGCTTGCATATCTCAAGAACATCCCTGTCGAATTCGACCTGTACATTTCGCGCATTGGTGGCGGTGGGTCGAAGTTTGACAATAAACCGCTGCGCGCTACCGTTCCTCTGTTGCGCCAATTGGTTGTTGATGTCGTCCCTGAACACGTCGGCGCTATTGCATCGCTGATTGTCCAGTTCGGTGACCGTCTCAAGGAATACGACGTTGTCGCTCACTTGCATGACGACGCCGGCAACGACGACGGTTCGGGTGTCAAAGAGCGTCTTGATCTCCTCTGCGGCTCGCCTGCCAATGTCGGGCAGATTCTGCAATTGCTCGCTGGCGACGCAAAAGTGGTTTATCCCGTCGACATCCGAGCTGAGTCTGCGGACTACCATCAGGCTGGCTGGAGTGATACTGGAAACGTGATTGCCACAGTTCTGGAAAAGTGCACGGAAGTTGACGCCAAGAGTTTCCCGGGTGCGCAATTCCCACGCGCGGGCCTGTTCTGGGCGCGGGTCAGCACGATCAGTGATCTGTTACAACTGCCGTTGCAGTTTGAGCATTTCGCAAATGCCGGCGACGCTGTCGCGCCGGACATGTTGAGCCGTACTCTGCAGCGCTTGGTGCTGGTTAATACAACAACCAGTGAAGGGCGTAATTATCAGCTGGAAGCGCCGCAGATTTCTCACGAACCGCGCGACTACTACGAGCCGCAGGTTGATTACTCGGCCAGCATCAAACACGACACGGTCAAAGTACTGGCGTATTACCTGCCTCAGTTCCACCCAACGCCTGAAAATGACGAATGGCACGGAACCGGGTTTACCGAGTGGCACAAAGTGCGTTCGGCCAATCCGCTGTTCTTCGGTCATTATCAGCAACACGTTCCGCACGAGGACATCGGGTACTATCACCTCGACGGCCCGGCGCAGTTGCAGCAACAGGCCGAAATGATGCAGAAGTCAGGTGTTCATGGCCTGATTTTCTACCATTACTGGTTCACCGGCCGAATGATTCTTGAAAAGCCAGCGCAGATGCTGGTGGCCAATCCCGAGATCAACATGCCGTTTGCCTTTTGCTGGGCGAATGAAAACTGGACTCGCCGTTGGGATGGCAACGAGCAGGAAATTCTGCTCGGTCAGGTTTACTCGAAAGAAGATGCGCGTGGTTTCATTCGCTATCTCATTCCGTTCTTTAAAGACGAGCGCTACATCAAAGTAGACGGGCGTCCGATGCTGCATGTGTATCGTCCGTCGTCGATCGAGCATATCGAAGAATACCTGGAAGTCTGGCGCGAAGAGTGCGAGAACGTCGGCCTCAAGGCGCCTTACATGGTGGCGACATTGACGCGCGGTGCGACGCAGCCCCAAGACCACGGGATGGATGCTGCGGTTGAGCGGGTGCTGCACGACTGGACAGCTGACGCGGTACCAGATACTCGCAACCAGTTGCGTCCGTACTGGCCTCTGGAAGGTAACGTCATTAACTACGGTGAAGTTGCCGACCATTACATGGCACAAGATCTGGGCAAGGATTTCACCCTGTTCCGGTCTTTGGTTCCGACGTGGGATAACACCGCTCGTTACGGCAACAGAGCCTATGCGCTGAACAACTTCACTACGGAAAAATTCCAGACGTGGATGGAGTTTCTGGTCGACTATTCCGAGCAAAACCTGCCTGAAGATCGTCGATACGTCGTCGTCAACGCATGGAATGAATGGGCCGAAGGCGCACACCTTGAACCGGATACGCGCTTCGGTTATGGCTACCTCAATTCCATCGGTCGCGCACTGTCCGGTCAGGCGTTTGCAGCGACCAGCCATTTTGCACTTGCCACGGATTTGAAGCTCAACATCACGTTGACCTCCGACGCCTTGGCTCGTCTTGAAGCCGAACCGGAATCGCGTCGCAAATTCCTTGCGTGCCTGGCAGGTTCGAACGTGCTGCAGAATTGTTCGATCGCAGCGAACGATGATCAGGTCCGGCAGGCTTTAATGGCGCTGGGTCTGACCGTCGACAGCCATCAGCCCGCGGATGCTGACTTCACGTTGTTGTTCAGTGATATTTGCCTGTTTCCTGCATCGGCCATTGAGTCGTTGCTGAAAATGGCGGAACGACACAAGGGTTATGCAGTGTCCGCCAGTGTGCGAAATGATCCGCTGTTTGTGCAGGGTGAAAGTACTGTCAACTTCAGTATTAATGCGGATCAGGTGGCGTTCATGGCTTTACAACCGGTGGCTCCGGCGGCCGGATACAAAATATGCTGTGAAGCCACATGTTTCCGACTGCTGCCGCAAAGCGGAATTCAGTCCACAACACTCGATACGGTATCGACCATCGTGCGCTACCACCGTCGAGGTGACCGTGCGTCGTTGCTCAATGCGCTGCTTTCGTTGATTGCCCAATCCGGCTGCCGGGTGTTGCCTGTTCTGGCTATCCAGGACATGGACGACGAAGAAATAGCGCAACTCCAGTCGCAACTCGATCAACTGCCGTGGAGCGAGCATTGCGAACCGGTGATTCGTCGTTACTTCTCGACAGAGCAGACACCGGATCTGCGTTCGTTGATGTTGAACGATGCGCTGAAAGCCGTCGGCAGTGGCTATGCAGCATTTCTTGATTATGACGACATGCTGTTTCCGTGGGCTTACAGTTCACAGCTTGAGCAACTCAAGTCCAGCGGCAAGAACGCAACCTTCGGGCGTGTTTACTCCACCATGGTGGACTCGGCGACCGGGTGCATAATCAAGCGTGACAAAATTTATGATTACGGTGAAACCTATCGCGACTTCATCGAGCATAACCATGCGCCGCTGCACAGTTTTCTGCTGGATCTGAACCAGTGCGATCTGCAATCCATTAGTTACTTCGATGATATGAAGTACATGGAAGATTACTACCTGACAATGCAGTTGTTTACTCGCGACGGCACAGATTGGGCGTCATTGCGTACCTGTGATTTCATCGGTGATTACATTCACCGAATTGGTTGCGACACTCATACCCTTGCGCTGACTGACGAGCAACAGCGTGCCGACTTGCTCAACAGCGAGTCTTATCGCATCTGTGAGGCTCGTATCAAGGCCTTGCGTGATCGTCTGTTGCCCCAGGTATAGCGCTCAGGAGGCCCGCCAGTTCGCTGGCGGGCCTTGATCGTCTGATTTGAATAAGGTTAATCGAATGAGTAAGGATCTGGTTTTTCACGCCACGGCCATCAGCGCCTCGGCTCGAGCCCAGGTGAAAGGGCAAAAACCGGCAGTGATCTGGCTCACCGGGTTGAGTGGTGCGGGCAAGTCGACGATCGCCAATGCCTTGGAGCAAGCCCTGGTGGCCAAGGCACGTCACACCTTCTTGCTTGATGGCGACAATTTGCGCATGGGATTGTGCAAGGATCTTGGTTTTACCGATGCTGATCGAGTCGAGAACATTCGCCGTGTTGCGGAAGTTTCGAAGTTGCTCATTGACGCCGGATTGATCGTGATCACGGCGTTTATTTCCCCCTTTCACCGTGATCGCGCGATGGCGCGCGATGTGATCGGAAATGACGCGTTTGTCGAAGTGTTCGTTGACACCTCTCTGGAAGAGTGTGAGCGCCGTGATCCCAAGGGGCTCTACGGCAAGGCCAGAGCCGGACAGATAAAGAACTTTACCGGGATCGATTCCGCCTATGAGGCGCCTACGGATCCGCATATCCGGATCAACACTGTGACCGAGGATTTGTCCGAGTCCATCGCCAGAGTGCTGGATTACCTGGATAAAAGGTTTGGTCAATGAAAACCCTCGTCATCATTGGCGCTGGTTTCAGTGGCGCAGTCACGGCCGCGCAGTTTTTACGGCGTAGCCCGGCCGATGTGCGAGTCGTGTTGATCAATCGCTCTGGAACCATGGCGCGAGGATTGGCTTACGGTACGAACAGTTCGCTGCACCTGCTCAATGTTCCGGCCGGCAATATGAGTGCGGATGTCGATGATCCGGAGCATTTTCTACGCTACTGCCAGGCAAAAGACCCCGCCTATACGGCGTCGTCATTTGTTCCGCGCAAGATCTATGGGGAATACCTTACTTCAGTTCTGGACGATGCAGAGAGGCATTGTGCAAGTGGAGTAAAGCTGGAGCGTATCGTGGCGGAGGTTCGCAGTCTGCAACCTCGAAAGACGGGCGCGGTTGTCGAGCTGGCTAACGGGCAGCACATCGATGCACATCAGGTGGTCCTGGCCTTTGGTAATTTCTCACCGCTCGATCCTCCTGGGTTCTGCTCGTCGATGGGGGGGGGACCGTTATCAGTCTGATCCGTGGGCAGCGGGTGCAACGCAATCCGAAGACCCGAATCGGGCTGTTTTGCTAGTGGGCACCGGGCTCACGGCACTGGATGTGTCGCTGGGTCTGCTGCAAAGCGGACATAAAGGCCCTATCTATATGGTTTCTCGGCGAGGGCTTCGGCCCCTGCCTCATCGCCCGAAGCGAACGACTGATGAAGTCCCCGCCGATTTCGTCGAGCGACTTCTGCAAGCAGCGCCTTCGGTACGTGGCTATTTGCAATTGATTCGGCGTGAGATTAGCGCTAAGCGCAATGATGGGCTGGATTGGCGTGACTGGGTGGCGGCCCTGCGCCCGATTACTTCGAACCTGTGGCTTCGATTGCCGCTCACCGAGCGCCGACGCTTCTTGCGTCATCTCCAGCCGTATTGGGATGTACACCGTCATCGGGTCGCGCCAGCGGCCTATCAGCGTTTTGAAGAAGCGCTGAGCGCCGGACAAGTCCGATTCCTTGCAGGCCGTATCAAAAGCGTTGAGACGGGTTCTGATCATTTGCGTATAGGAATTCAACGACGCAACGAAAAAGCCTTCGAACAGCTAGACGTCGAGCAGGTTATTAATTGCACAGGCCCGACTACCAACTTGCATCGTGTCAAGGATCCCCTGATTCAACAGCTGTGCGCCGACGGTGTCATACAGGTTGATGCACTTGGCTTGGGATTGTGTGTCAACGAGCAACTGGCAGTCAAAAATACTTCAGGTGTTTGTTCCTCATGGCTGTATTACGTAGGCCCTATGTTGAAAGCCGATTATTGGGAAGCAACCGCTGTTCCGGAATTGCGACAGTATTCTAAAAAACTCGCAGTCGATCTGGTCGGGAATATTGGCGAGTGATGTCGTCGGAACCGCCCCTTGGCGGGCGGTTCCGAACAGTTGTCCTTGAGGATCGTTTCAGACCGTCATTTGAGTTTCGCCATTAGGTTGGCTTGAATCGAAAAATAAATGCTGGGCAGAGGGTTTATGAGATTTCTAACTTTAAAGTGCCTGGCAAGGGCATCGCTTTTTTATTGTGCGGCGCTGATTTTTTCTCTGATGCTGGTTTTTGGCTTGGGCGCAGTTCATAAAGACACTATTGTTTTTTTTGCAGAAACCAATAAGCCTGAATTCATGCAGCTGTATTTTCCCGTCTTCAAGGATGATTCGATTTATCCATCCTATTCGGCTGAGAATAGTGAGCGGGTTGCATACGAGGGGAAACCGGGGCTCGGCATAGGCTTGGCGTTGCCGGATGGCGCAATCAAGTCACTCAGGGTTGATCCTGCCGACAGTTTAGTCAATATGACGATAAAAAGTGTTCAGCTCAACTACCTTTTTTCCACAGTGACGTTAACGCCGACAGAGTTACTGGCGCGAATTATCCCGTTGCAAGGCGTCGACAAAATTGAAGTTGTAGGCGACGTACTTGTGATAAGCGCCACGGCTCCAGATCCACAGTTTGAGCTGTCAATATTTAAGCCTGGCCGAGACGTCAATTATAAAAGGTTGCTGTTGCTTAGCTTTGCCAGTTCGTTGGTCTTTGCCGTACTGTTTTTTGCACTGGCAAAAGGTGTTGTTCAAGGTTTACTGAAGATAGCTCCGGGTTTCTTCGTGCCCGTCAGTGTCACGTTACTGATAAGCTGGATGTTTTATCCAGGGTTTATGACATTTGATACATTTCATGCGCTTGAAGGAGCTAGAAGTGGCGTAGTGGATTCGACCTGGCCTCCCGTTGTAAGTTATGTCTGGCGTGTTGTTGATATTGTTTCGCGTGGCCCTGTAGCAATGTTGTTTTCACAATTGCTGCTTTTATTGGGGGCGGTTTACTATGTGATGTACTATTTTCTGAGAAGGCATACGCTTTCGACGGCATTCTTCCTGCTTTATCTGATTGTTCCAGTTGTGATTGGTACCATTGCTGCGATATGGAAAGATGTGCTGATGGCTTCTTTCTTTGTGGCGGCTTTTGCAGTCATGCTTGCAATGAAAGAGCCTAGGTCGCGTCCAAGTTTATTATTTCTATTTGGGGTCTCTATATTTCTGGTGTTTTTAGCTGTCTGTACTCGGCATAATGCAATCACCGCTGCTGTGCCTTTGCTGTTCTACTCAGTATGGATTTTCAGTAAACGTTCTCCCTCAGGACCAAGCTCTTTGGCCTTCGTGATTGTATCGGGCCTGATATTGAGTGGAGCGGTTTATACTGTAAAAATACAATTTGACAGGTATTCGGTACCCGAGTTTCGAGAAATAAAGGGTGCGACCAAACTCATTCGTATTACTAGGGTGATGGATATTGCAGGCGCAAGTATATGTGCTGAGAAGAACTTGTTTGAAAGTATTGCGCCGGCGCTTGCGTTGTCTGAGATCAAGGCTGGCTATGACCCAAGGCATTCCAATTTATCATCAGGTCTATTCTCAAAATTACCCTTCGATGAAAGTGTTGATACCCTCTGGTTTTCCGTAGTCAAGGAGTATCCGGTCTGCATTGGCTATAATAAGTTAATGCTTGCAAAGTTTCTCGTGGGGGGGAACTCAGGGGAGCCATTCCTCGTAGTGACGCCGCAGGTTGATTCCAATAAATACGGTTATAGTCTCCCGAGTTCGAATGTGCGTGACGAAGTTGTGCAGTATGTGCTGACGGCCTCGAAGCTTGTCATATTTAAACCCTGGTGCCTGTATTTGATCTCGATCCTGCTGTTCATGTTGTTAGTAGCCTTGAAAAAAGTCAGCGTAGAAATTGTCGTAGTGTATTTGTCCGCAGGCTTCTATTTTGCAGGTCTTGCTCTATTTGGAAATGCGGCTGACGCTCGTTTACTGTTTTATACAAACACGATGAGTCTGCTCGGTATCGTATTGATTACCGCCCAATTAGCAGGATTTCGCTTGAGGAAGACGGCGTTGGCAGGTACGGAAAGTTGACCTGGCAGGCGAGCGTGGCCATCAGGTGACGCTCGCCTTCGGGTACTCTGAAGATCTAGTTGGATAGCACTTTGCAAGTCAAAGGCTTGTGCTGATTTGGCCATGTTACATTTCTGAGTAACAAGCAAGTAAGCATGAGGATGATGATATCGCCAACGAGCAGAACCCTGTATCCAGACTCATAAGCTGTTGGTGAGAGACCTACGACAGCAGTTACGCCTGTATGCAATAGAAGTAGAAGTGTTCCTATATAAAAACTGCTGTTTGTCGCCAAGCTTCTTTTCATCAGGTAAGTAGCACTGATCAATGAGCTGATCGAAAGTGCGTACGAAAAGAAATAATTCAGACCAAATCCGGAGTTCAAGTTTCTTATTGAATAGTAATCATCGTTGCCGGTTGTGAATAAAAAGGAAAGGATGCTGCCTTGGAAAATTCCGCCAATGGTCAATATCAGTGCAGTGCGTTTTAACTCGAAAGTCTTTCCCATGGTTAACAAAACAAGTAGAAGTGCGATGATCTTCGGGTACAGGTTCATCGGGTCAATGTAGTGGGCGTTGAATATATCGAATCCATTCAAAACCTTTCTGATAAAAGAATATTCGGTGAATTCCGGCATGTACACTGCTTCCGTTGTCAAGCGTAAATAGTTACCTGGGGCAGTGATTAGAAGTGCAAAGCCCGCAATTACGATCAAGGCCAAAAGAGTTCTGAAGGTTGCCTGGTTTCTCCGATCCCAAATGAGCGACGTTGCAAATATTGCAATCATCGAAATTCCGACTTGTTCAGATTGCGATGCAATGAACGCCAATGGGATCGCGAGTATTTTCTCAGGTGTCGAAAAAGATGATGGTTTTACGAATAATGCGGATGCAAAAAGCCCGCAAGCAACTGGTAGTAAATAATTATAAAAACCGGTTACGTAAAAGACCGTCGTGTCTAGAATGGGGTGGCTGATTATTAAAACTCCGAACATGCACAGCGGTATCCCATAGGCGAAGTCGATCTTGTCCGAAAAAAACGATTTCCATATGGAGTAGGAGCTAAGGAGTAGGAAAGAAGGAATTGCCAGCTTCCAGAATGCTGGGGTGGCAATGGTTTCGTACATGATGCCTTCAATTGCTATTCGGCCTGTCCAAGTGTAGTAGCGCTCCAGCAAGTAGCTGAGCGAAGATGCTCCGGACGTTGCGGCTGTCAGGAACTTGGAGTCGTCGGAGAAGGTGTTGATGCTCAGTGTGAGGTAAAAACTCACGTAGAGTGCTACTAGAAACAAACCAAACAGAATTGTTTTGTTGTTCGATGGATCATTTTCCGGTGCAGACATTTGCGCCTCCGTAATGCATTACGCCTTTAGAGTCTTCGACATATAGTTCCAGTGACTTTCCATAATACGCCTGAAGGTCGCGGCGAATGCCTGTGGCGTGAAAGCCATGCAAGTGGAAGTCGCTCTTTATTTTGAGGAAATCACTAACATCTTTTCTGTAGATGCGACGCGTGAGTAGCTTTATTGCTCCACCATCTCCGCGGGCGTACAGATGGATTTTGATTGTGTTATCGGGAAGGTCGAGGAGCGCCCATCCGCTGGCGGAAATCCAGAATGCACCTATTTCGCAGGTGTCGAAGTTTGCTTTGAGTTCGGGTATGTAATTTTCTTGAAGGGGTGGTTTTGTAATTTTCGTAGTGTTGTTGGCGGAGAATAATATGACGGTTACAAGTACAGAGGAAATCAAGGCGAGGCCATAAGCTAGCCCCCCACCGATCGATCGGCTTATTGATTTTGAGTGAAAGATACTTTGGCACTTCGGATCCTCGTCAATATGGCCGGCATATTAATTGTTGAAAACAAATTTTTTATTTAATAAATAAAACGCAATCGTGTAAGAAATCATTGCAAATATTTGTGCAATTTCGGCATTGATACCTAACCACCGATAGCCCGCCAGAAGTACCAATTGGTTGATTGCGAACGAGACGCTGAACGCCACAATGAACTTCGGAATAGTGCTTCGATCAGTACTCGATTGATTGAACACAAATGTTTTATTGAGTATGAACGCTGCAATCAGGGCTATCACGTAGCCAATGGCGTTGGCATAGGACGGATTCATGTCAAAAAGCGTGATCAGCAGCAGGAAGACGCCGTAGCCGATAGCCGTGTTGGCGACGCCTGCAAATAAGTATTTAAGCGCTTGCATTGTCAGCGAATCTTCCTAGTCGGACGGCAGTTCTTCGAACAGTTGGGTGAAGATTTTCTGTCCTTTGCTTTTCTCTGCTAGCGTTTGCAATGATTTCCAATAGCTGAGGGTGCTGTCCAATTGATCTGTGTTTCTCGGGCCAATTACGATTCCCGACAGGGCGGGGTTCACAAATGAGGCGGCGAGGGCGAGTTCGTTGAGGGTTGTCGGCCTTGGTTCGAATTCGTGCGATGTGTTGATGAAGTCGACAAGCTTTTCTGTAAACGCTTGGGGAATGTTGATGTTGCGCAATTCCATCGAGCTGTTTGTTTTGGAGACTTCAGTTTTCAGGCCGCCCAGATTAATGCCATAGGCCAGGTATTTTGCATCAGGAAACCACGCTTCGTAGGCAAAGCGAGCGGCATGGGTCTTGAGGTTTTCCTTGACTTGGATAATCCATTTTTGCGACAGCGACGGATTGGCCTTGTAGTACGCCTCTGGGTGCCTGATGCCGGAAAGCCCGATAGCAAGACCCTGCTGTTCAAGCTTGGACATGGCCTCGACGGTCTGTGCGACTGTTGCGCCGTGCACACCATCATCGGAGCGATTGTCCCAGTGGATCGAGACGCACGAAAGTGCCGAGCCAAACTGCCCCATCAGAAGGTCGGATGCACGAGCAATGTCATCTGGCGCCAGATGGACGTCTGGCGACCCCATATTGTCTCTCGAGCCGATTTTTACCGTCAGTGCGAGGTTTGAGTCAGCGTTGTGCTCAGCCCAGTCCGCGAGCCAGCGAACAGCCAGACCGAAGTCCTCCGGACGCTTATTGATAGGGTAGTTGGTTGCGGTGTCGACCATTGTGCCGCCACTGAGCAAAAAACTGCTCAAGCAAATGGTAAGCCTGATCGCGTTCTATCCCCCAGCCCCATAGCGCTGTGCCGAGTACCAACTGCTTGTCGCTTGGCGTGAGTATTGGCATGTTCAGGCTTCACGTTGGGAGTTTTTGAGGCGTTGACGTAGAGAAGCCATGGCTTTGAGATACTCGATGGTCAGTTTGAGAACCTTCACTTTCGAGTTCGGATCGTCGGTCCAGGTGACTGGCAGATCCATCACACGGTATTTCAAGTGTTCGCCGGTGATCAGCACTTCGGTTGCAAAGAACCATCCGTCGCTATTGGCCCCTGTGTGCATCAGCGGCGCCAGAATTTTTCGTTGAAGAAACTTGAATCCGCACATGCCATCGCTGAAGGCGGTGCGAAAAATAAGTTTGACGATGAGGTTAAAGCCGAAGCTCGTGACATTTCTGAGTGGCTTGCGGCCAATGACTTTAGCGCCCTTCGCAAGCCGCGAACCGGTCACGATATCGGCCTTGTTGGCTTTCAGTGCCTCCAGTGCCGGGCGCAGGTGGCTCAGGTCGGTAGCCAGGTCCAGGTCCATGTAGCCGACGATTTCGGCGCTCGATTGCGACCAGGATGCTTTAAGTGCCCGGCCAACGCCACGCTGCTCAAGGCGAAGGTAGCGAACATCCGGGAGGGTTTTTTCCAGTTGCAGGGCTATCTCTTGGGTACGATCGGTGGAACCGTTGTCCGCCAGGACGATACGAACAGTTCCAATGTCGCTCAAGTTACTTTGAATATAGTTGTGTGTTTTGAGGACTTGTTCCGCCAGCGTTGACTCTTCGTTCAAAATGGGGATGGTGATTTCAATCAACGAATTCATGGTAGTTGCTCAGAAGAAGAGGAGGGAGTGCAGGACAGGTTTTCAGTATCGAGCTTTTCCAGCACGTCATAAATATTGTCGATCTTTCCGCCCAGGATGGAGTAACAACCTGGAAGCGTTTCGTGCTTCTCGAACAGGATGGGTCGACCATCGTCTCCCTCGTTTTTGGTGAGGATTGTTTTGACTTCGAAAAGCGAATCGACGTATTTGG
>NZ_JABULD010000312.1:0-31063 GCF_014060985.1 Pseudomonas sp. MD195_PC81_125 | reverse complement strand
CTCGCTCCCACAGGAGCATGCATTCCAAATGTGGGAGCGAGCCTGCTCGCGAAGGGGCCAGACCAGTCAAAACTGCTCACCAAGTGCACACGCTGATCAAATCACGCCACCTTTTAGCGCGTCGCAATCAGATAAGAGCTTTTCCCACTCGCAGTGCGCCATTCGCACTCCCTACCGTCCGTCACCCGTGCCTGCGGTGACACTCCCCACAAACTGCGCGCAGGCCAGTTCCCACAAGTGCTACCGATCTGCTCACAGGCAGCGGGGCAGGGCGCTCACCGCCGCTGATGGCACTTCGAAACAGCTGTTGGCCGACGTCTTGAATAGACACGTCGCGACGTCGTTTTCAGGAGTTATTGAACGGCCATTCAATTTTAGGCATGGCATTTGCTCTGTCATAACAAAGCCCGTCTCCCACGTGAGAACGCCGGCAATAACAAGAGCCTCCGCCTGAGGCCATCACCCGCTTTGTGTGAGGAGATACCGCGATGACGTCGTTCAACTCCGGGGCCCAACCCCAGAACCGTGCGCCTCAATCCATCGGCTTTCTGCTGCTGGACAATTTCACGCTGATTTCTCTGGCCTCCGCAGTCGAACCCCTGCGCATGGCCAACCAATTGTCCGGTCGTGAGCTGTATCGCTGGAGCACCCTGACCGTCGATGGCGGACAGGTGTGGGCCAGTGACGGTCTGCAAATCACCCCCGATGCCTCCATGCACAAAGCCCCGCCCCTGGACACCGTGATCGTCTGCGGCGGCATTGGTATCCAACGCACCGTGACCCGTGAACATGTGTCATGGCTGCAGAGCCAGGCGCGTCAGTCCAAGCGTCTGGGCGCGGTGTGCACCGGCAGCTGGGCCTTGGCTTGCGCCGGTCTGCTCGACGGTTTTGATTGCAGCGTGCACTGGGAATGTCTGGCGGCGATGCAGGAAGCTTTCCCGCGTGTGGCGATGAGCACTCGTCTGTTCACCCTCGACCGTAACCGTTTCACCAGTTCCGGTGGTACCGCGCCACTGGACATGATGCTGCACCTGATCAGCCGCGATCATGGTCGCGAACTGTCTGCCGCGATCTCGGAGATGTTCGTCTACGAGCGCATCCGCAACGAGCAGGATCACCAGCGCGTGCCGCTCAAGCACATGCTCGGGACCAACCAACCGAAGCTGCAGGAAATCGTCGCGCTGATGGAAGCCAACCTCGAAGAGCCGATCGACCTCGACGAACTGGCGGTGTATGTCGCCGTGTCGCGTCGACAGCTGGAGCGGCTGTTCCAGAAATACCTGCACTGTTCGCCGTCGCGTTACTACCTCAAGCTGCGCCTGATCCGCGCCCGGCAACTGCTCAAGCAGACGCCGATGTCGATCATCGAAGTGGCCTCGGTGTGTGGTTTCGTGTCGACGCCGCACTTCTCCAAATGCTACCGCGAATACTTCGGTATTCCGCCGCGTGACGAACGCGTAGGCTCCAACACCACGCAGCAAGTGGCGATGCTGCCTCTGCCGCAGGCCATCGTGATGTCGCCGCTGTCGGGGCCGATGTCGGCGTTGAGTCAGGCGCGCAATGAGTCGACGTTTGCCAGCGTAAGGCTGTAAAGCAAAAGATCGCAGCCTGCGGCAGCTCCTACAGGGGATTGCATTTCAACTGTAGGAGCTGCCGCAGGCTGCGATCTTTTGATCTTCTGTCAGGCGCTGTGGCTTTGCTGATAATCCGCCAACGCGGGCAACAACTGCTTGTCGATCGCCTGACGCACCGCAGGCTGAATACTGGCGCCGCTGGTGTACATGTCCTTGACCATTTTGCGCAGTTCAAACGCGCGAACATTGTCCAGACCACGCACCGCACACTCACAGGCCTGCTCGGCGGTCGAACCGCTCGGCACCTGAAAACCCAACGCCTTGAGCTGGCCCAACAGGTCTTCCTGATCGATCAAATCGGCATACATCATGGCGCGCTTCCTTCTTCGGCAATGGAGGTCGTGGCTCGATTCTGGTGGGCATGCGCAGGCACGGCAAGGGTGATTTGTCGCAGTGGCCGCGACGGCTATGAACAGGTCGTTTTCGGCTAACTCAGTGCCAAGGGGAGTGGGCACACTGGCCTTAGCTCGCTACAGACGGTTTGGTCACCCTCGACTGGCAGCTCCTCAACAGTACCCTCTGCCCCGATCCTGTCACGGCTTGTATCGGGGCTTTTTTTAATTTTATGAAAGTCAAAAGATCGCAGCCTCCGGCAGCTCCTACAGTTGAAATGCGATCCCCTGTAGGAGCTGCCGCAGGCTGCGATCTTTTGCTTTTAGCGGTCTAGCGTTGCAACACCAGAATCCGCGACAACAACTCATCCCGATCGACGTAGCAGCCCTGGAAGTGCCGCGCCCCGGTGGCCGGGTCAAATGCATTGCGCGCATGCAGCGTGCGGCGATTATCAAAGCACCACAGTTCACCCGGATTGAGTCGCTGCATCAGGCGAAAACGTGGCTCACGGGTCATGGCGATCAAGCGCCGATAGGCCCGGTACAGCAGCGGCATTTGCTCCACCGACGTATCGAATGCGCCACGCAGAAAGTTTGCCATGCGAATCTCCGCCACCCGGCCCAACGCGTCCAGTGCAATGATCGGCGCCAGGCAGCGGTAGTCGCTGTGGCGGTCCTTGTTGCGAAACTCCACGGGGATTTCGCACAGTGCCTGAAACAGCTCCGGTGCTTCCTGACGCAACGCGTCGGCAATCGCGAAACCGTCGACAAAAATACTCTCGCCACCTTCGGCATCATTCACCAGGCAATGCAGAAATTGCAGCCCTGGTTGCAGCTCGCGAGTCGGCAAGTCGGTGTGCAATGGCAGGTTGAAAGCGGTGTAGGCGTTGCTGTCGGCATCGGCCTTCGATTGCACGTTGAACAGCACGCCGAAATTGCTCTCGCGGATGAACGAAATGCGCTGGGCGATCAGCTTCAGCGAACCTGGTTCGGTGGGCACGCCGCGCACCTGAGTCAGGCCGATGTCGCGCACCGCGATCAACCATTGCAGCAGCGCACCGTTGTCGTTCATCAGCGCTGAATAGTCGAATGCCGGTAGCTGTAAATTGCTGCGCCACAGATAGGGCTGAGGTTTGGCCGCCAGACGTTCGGCGCGGGACTCGTCGTCATAGGCGTGGGCGCGCAGCCAGCCCGGATCGAAGCGACTGTGGTGGCCGTCCTGCCAGTCGATCTGCAGACAGCCGTCGCTGTCGATGTGCGCGTTAACGGGAGCCAGATCCGGCGCGGCATCGACGATCTCGAATACCTGCTCGCGGGTGACGGTGTAGACACACTGTTCACACGGGCAGTTGTCCCGCAACCAGACATGGTGAAACGGGCTGACACGGCCATCAGCCCAGGCCAGCGAAACGCGATCCGTCAGGTTCTGCACGCCGCTCAGCGCGCTGATCAACGGATAACTGCGGAAATCGGCAACAGCGGCAGCGGTGTGCATAGTGGCTCCTTGCGTGGGAGGAATTAGCGGGCGGGTGGCAGGGCGATGACGCGGCCGATGTAAGCCGGGGCGGGCAGATCGACTTGCTCGGCGACGATGGCTTGCAGACGGTTCAAGGTATCCGGGGTGAATGGCGCCGAACGCGGGCCGGCGAGGTCGACGTGCAGCAGCATTTGCTCGTTACCGGCCAGTTCCTTGTCGTCGCCGGCCAGGTGCAGGCTGTGATAGAGGTGCAGGCGTTTGCTGTCGTGACCGATGATCTGCGTGCGCACTTCGACCTCGGCGTCGAGCTTCACTTCGTGCAGATAATTCAGGTGCAGTTCGAGGGTAAACAGTGAGTGGCCGCTGGCCTCGCGGTTGTTACTGTCCATGCCGAGACGATCCATCAGGGCGTCCGTGGCGTAGCTGAAGATCAGCAAGTAGAAGGCGTCGCGCAGGTGGCCGTTGTAGTCGACCCAGTCGGGGATGATGGTGGTTTGGTAGGTGGTGAGGGTGGGCATGGTTGAACTCCATAGATCGCTGGCGCAATACACATTGCGGCGAGGGAGCTTGCTCCCGCTGGGCTGCGCAGCAGCCCCAAAACCTCTGATCGCGGTGCGTCGGTCAGACAGCATTCGCTGGTTTTACGACCGCTTCGCGGCCGAGCGGGAGCAAGCTCCCTCGTCACAGGGGAAGGCGATTACTCGCTGAAACTCATCCCGTGCTTTTCCTTGGTGGTTTTCACCGCCTCCAGTACCGCCAGCAGGCAGTCATCACGATAGCGCTCCAGCGCTGAAATGCTGTGGCGGCCAAGCTGATCGCTGGTGCCATCGACCACATCGTCAATCAGCTTGTCAGTCAGCTCCGGTGCCGGCAGATACGTCCACGGCAACTGCAGCGCCGGGCCGAACTGCGACATGAAGTGACGCATCCCCGCGTCACCACCGGCCAGCGTATAAGTCAGGAACGTGCCCATGAACGACCAGCGCAGTCCGGCGCCAAAACGGATCGCGTCGTCGATCTCGCCAGTAGTCGCCACGCCGTCGTTGACCAGGTGCAGCGCCTCGCGCCACAGCGCTTCGAGCAAACGGTCGGCGATGAACCCTGGCACTTCCTTGCGCACATGCAACGGGCGCATGCCGAGGAACTCGTAAACCTTCATAGCCGCTTGCACAGCTTCCGGCGCGGTGTGCTTGCCACCGACCACTTCCACCAGCGGCAGCAGGTAAACCGGATTGAACGGGTGACCGACCACGCAGCGTTCAGGGTGGGTCGAACTCTCGTAGAACTCGCTCGGCAACAGGCCGGAAGTGCTCGATCCGATCAAGGCATTGGGCTTGGCCGCTGCGCTGATTTTGCTGTGCAGATCGAGTTTCAGCTCGAGGCGTTCCGGGGCGCTTTCCTGGATGAAGTCGGCATCGCGCACGCATTCTTCGATGGTCGCGACAAAGCGCAGCCGATCCTGCGACGCACCCGGCGCCAGACCGTTTTTCTCCAACGCGCCCCAGGCATTGGCCACGCGTTTGCGCAGCGCCGCTTCGGCACCCGGCGCCGGGTCCCAGGCCACCACGTCAAGGCCGTGGGCGAGGGCGCGGGCGACCCAGCCGCTGCCGATGACGCCGCTGCCGAGGGCGGCGAAGGTTTTGATGTCGGTGATAAAACTCATAGGAACTCCGAAAAAGGTGTTTCCTGTAGGAGCTGCCGAAGGTGCGATCTTTTTGATTTTTGATTGTTTGAAGCAAGATCAAAAGATCGCAGCCTGCGGCAGCTCCTACAGGTGAAATTGGGGTGCAGTCAGGGCCCCATTTTTGGGGCTGAGATTTAGCCGCGCTGGGTCAGGCCCATTTTTTTGCGCCCTTCGGCCGGGGTCAGCACCCGGGCGCCGAGGCGGCTGAGGATCTCGGTGGCGCGTTCGACCAGTTGGCCGTTGGTTGCCAGCACGCCTTTGTCCAGCCACAGGTTGTCTTCCAGGCCGACCCGCACGTTGCCGCCAAGCAGCACCGCTTGTGCGGCCATCGGCATTTGCATGCGGCCGATGCCGAACCCGGCCCACACCGCGTCCGCCGGCAGATTGTCGACCATGGCTTTCATGGTGGTGGTGTCCGCCGGAGCGCCCCACGGGATGCCCAGGCACAGCTGGAACAACGGGTTGTCGAGCAGGCCTTCCTTGATCATCTGTTTGGCGAACCACAGGTGGCCGGTGTCGAAAATTTCCAGTTCGGCCTTCACCCCCAGCTCGGTGATGCGCTTGGCGCCGGCGCGCAGTTGCGCCGGCGTCGAGACGTAAATGGTGTCGCCGTCGCCGAAGTTCAGCGTGCCGCAATCGAGGGTGCAGATTTCCGGCAGCAGTTCTTCAACGTGGGCCAGACGGGTCAGCGGGCCGACCAGATCGGTGTTCGGGCCGAACTCCATCGGGTGCTCGCCAGCACCGATTTCGAGGTCACCGCCCATGCCGGCGGTGAGGTTGACGATGATGTCGACGTCAGCCTCGCGGATGCGCTCCATCACTTCGCGGTACAGCGCCACGTCACGGCTGAACTTGCCGGTCTGCGGGTCGCGCACATGGCAGTGCACCACCGTGGCGCCGGCCTTGGCGGCTTCCACGGCAGCCGCGGCGATCTGTTTCGGGGTGACCGGCACGTGCGGGCTCTTGGCGGTCGTGTCGCCAGCACCGGTGAGTGCGCAGGTGATGATGACGTCGTGGTTCATGGTGCGTTTCCTTCAGGCGTGATGGGTCTGTTCGCAGCCCGGTCGGGGCTGCGAAGCGTTGATTTCCGGTGTTTTATTTGCTGGTCAGTTGCAGGTTTTCAGCGGCCGGTTTGCCATCGAAGGTGGTTACACCTTCCAGCCAGCGCTGCTTGTCTTCGGGGTGATCCTTGAGCCATTGCCTGGCCGATTCGAACGCGTCCTTGTGATCGAGCAGCGGTTGCATCATGCGGCTCTCGTCTTCGGCGGTGAACGTCAGGTTGCTCAGCAGGCGACCGATGTTCGGGCACTGTTCGGCGTATTTTGGCGCGGTGACCGTCCACACCGTGGCCATGCCTTCGTTCGGGCCGAGGGCGTCCTCGCTGCCAGTGAGGTAAGTCATCTTGACGTTCACGTTCATCGGGTGCGGTGCCCAGCCGAAGAACACCACGGCTTCCTTGCGGCGCACGGCGCGGTCGACAGCGGCGAGCATCCCGGCTTCGCTGGATTCGACCAGCTGGAATTTGCCGAGGCCGAACTGGTTCTTGGCGATCATCGCCTTGATCTGCGTATTGGCGCCCGAGCCCGGCTCGATGCCGTAGATCTTGCCGCCCAGTTCTTTCTCGAATTTGGCGATGTCGGCGAAGGTCTTCAGGCCCTTGTCCGCCAGATAAGTCGGCACGGCGAGGGTCGCGCGGGCGTCTTTCAGGCTTGGCGCCGGCAGGACCTTGACCTGGTTGGCGTCGACGAACGGGGTGATGGTCTGGGTCATCAGCGGGTTCCAGTAGCCGAGGAACAGATCCAGCCGCTGATCGCGAATCCCGGCGAAGATGATCTGCTGGGACGCGCTGGTTTGTTTGGTGCTGTAGCCGAGGCCATCGAGCAGCACTTGAGTCATGGCACTGGTGGCGATCACGTCAGTCCAGTTCACGACGCCCATGCGCACGTTCTGGCACGACGCAGGTTCGGCCGCCATGACGCTGGCGCTCAAGAAAGCGGTACCGCTGAGTGCAAGAACACAGCTGCTGATCAGTCGTTTCATGTCGGGTTCCTCGGCAGGTCGTTTATTGTGGTTCCCGGCGTCTGATGCGCCGGTGATGCCAAGTTACGCAGCAATGCCCCCGTAAAAACGCACTGCGGCGACTGGCTCTTGCACTGTAGCGACCTGTGCTCTTGAACGCTGACGACAATCGGCGTATCAACGATCCACGCTACCCGCTAACCGAGTGCGCACATGTCCCAGGATTTCTACTTTCTGCTGATGCCGGGTTTTTCCGCCATCGGTTTCATCTCGGCGATCGAACCGCTACGGGTGGCCAACCGCTTTCGCGGCGAGTTGTACCGCTGGCACGTGCTCAGCGCCGATGGCGGGGCGGTGCTGGCGAGCAATGGCATGTCGGTCAACGCCGATGCGGCGCTGGAGCCGCTGAAGAAAGGTGCGACGCTGTTGGTGGTGGCCGGATTCGAACCGCTGAAGTTCGCCACGCCAACCCTTGAGCACTGGCTGCGCCGGCTGGACAACGAAGGCGTGACCCTGGGCGCCATCGATACCGGCAGTTTCGTCCTCGCCGAAGCCGGCCTGCTCGACGGCCATCGCTTGACCCTGCACTGGGAGGCCATCGATGCGTTCAAGGAATCTTATCCACAGCTCAGCGTGACCCAGGAATTGTTCGAAATCGATCGGCGGCGCATCACCTCGGCGGGCGGCACGGCGTCTATCGACCTGATGCTCGATCTGATCGCCCAGGCCCACGGCCCGCAACTGGCGATCCAGGTCAGCGAGCAGTTCGTGCTGGGACGGATTCGTCCGCGCAAGGACCACCAGCGCATGGAAGTCGCCACGCGCTACGGCATCAGCAACAAGAAGCTGGTGCAGGTGATTGGCGAGATGGAGCAGCACAGCGAACCACCGCTGACCACGCTGCAACTGGCGGAATCGATCAAGGTCACGCGGCGGCAGCTGGAGCGCTTGTTTCGGCTGCATCTGAATGACACACCGAGCAATTTCTATCTGCGCTTGAGGTTGGAAAAGGCCCGGCAGTTATTGCGCCAGACCGATATGAGCGTGCTGGAGGTCAGCATCGCTTGCGGGTTTGAATCGCCGTCGTATTTCACCCGCAGCTACCGCGCACGCTTCGCCCGTTGCCCCCGCGAAGACCGGCGTACCGCTCAGGCCTGAAGGGTTTTAGCAACGCCATAGAACCCTGTGGGAGCGGGCTTGCCCGCGATGAGTCCAGCACATCCAACATTGTTATTGCCTGACACACCGCCATCGCGGGCAAGCCCGCTCCCACAGGTTTCAATGTGATGTCGGGAATCGCGTTACTTCTTCACCAACGCCGAACACGCCGCTTTATAAGCCTCATGCTGATACTTGTTCAGCGTCCCCGGCAGCTCGAAATTGTGCTTCTTGGCCTGCGCATTGATCGTCTGCGGCGATAAAAGCGTCACCTCACACCCCTCCAGCAACTGAAACACCCCCTCGATCTTGAACGTGGTCGGCCCACCGGCAAACTCACCCTTCTTGCTGCGCTTCTTGATCGCAATCCGGTCAATCGAATGCTCGCGTACAAACGACGCCACCTGCGCCGCGAAGCGTTTGACGTTGGCCGCCTCGTCATCATCGTCGAGGGCGATTTTCTTGGTGCTCAGTGCAACGTGGCTCAAGGCCGAACCGTCGAGGGAGGCCACGGCGATGATCGCTTCGCTGCCTTTGATTTCGATGCCGCAGATGTTCATGGGAATTCCTTTGAATGAAGAGGGCAGCCTACAACTCAAGCTGATTGGCGGTGATGCCGAACGCTGCGGCAATTTTCTCGCGGGTTGCCTTGCGTGGCTTCGCTACTGTTTCCTGTTGAGCGAACGCCGGCTGGGAAATTCCCAGACGTTTCGCCGCTTCTTCCTGAGTCAGGTTCAGGTGTTCGCGCCAGGCACGGATCGGTGTCGCCCCGTCAACCATGCGACTGACCACCTCATGCGGGATCAGATCGGGCTGCATTTTCTGAGCGACGTATTGAGCGTAGGGAATGACCACGAAGGCCGGGTTGCCCTCGGCATCGTTGATGATTTGGATGTCGACGGATTGAGTCATGGCACTGGAAACATAAGTCTTTTATAAGATTTTCGAATCTTTACTTATATTTTCCAGTCGGCCAATCAACAACGTTTGTCGGCATGTTGCCGAACTTCCCGAATCACTCCTGCCCAATCGACTCCAAAAACTCCGATCGTTCGTCACTCATCCGCGCCACACAGTCATTCTGCGCAATCTTGAAAGCCTTGCTGCCTTCGGTGGCGGGGAAGGCTTCCACGGCGCAATCGGCGTCGCGGGTTTTCAGCCATTGTTGCTGGGCGGTTTTCAGTTTGGCGGTGATGTCGGCCAGTTGCGCGGCGTTTTTGCCGTAGGTGGCCTGCATGCGCTCGTTGAGGCTGGCGTAGTTGTCCTTGAGCAGGTCTTCGGCGGTGCTGCGGCTGTAGGTCGAGCATTCCAGGGTCTGGACGTCGTTTTCCACCGCGTCGCACGGGTTGTTGTCGGTCTCTTCGGCGGCGTGTACGCCGGTCGCCATCAGTGCCAAAGCCAGGAAGATCGATTTCATGGTTGTCGCCGCTCTAATCCAGTGGTGTATCCAAGATGCGCCAGATTCTGGCTCAAGCTGGCGGGCTTGAACAGGTAGCTGATCGCAGCGCCTGGCGACCCTTTGTCGCGGATTGACGCTTTCGGCAATTCCCCTGTCGTTTTTGCACCCGGTCGCCCCGGCACCGAGGCATATGCTGGCCCCAAAGCGCCGGCAGACGATTCGGCGCATGAATCGCCAATAAGGGGACGCCTGATGAGCCCAGCCGAATTACACGCCGACAGCATCGTTATCGACGGTCTGATCATTGCCAAATGGAACCGCGAGCTGTTTGAAGACATGCGCAAGGGCGGTCTGACGGCGGCCAACTGCACCGTGTCGGTGTGGGAAGGCTTTCAGGCGACCGTGAACAATATCGCCGCCAGCCAGAAGCTGATCCGCGAAAACAGCGATCTGGTAATGCCGGTGCGCACCACCGCCGACATTCGTCGCGCCAAGGAGCAGGGCAAGACCGGCATCCTCTTCGGCTTCCAGAATGCTCACGCGTTCGAAGACCAGATTGGCTATGTCGAGGTGTTCAAGCAACTCGGCGTCGGTATCGTGCAGATGTGCTACAACACGCAGAATCTGGTCGGCACCGGCTGCTACGAGCGCGACGGCGGTCTGTCGGGCTTCGGTCGTGAGATCGTCGCCGAAATGAACCGCGTCGGCGTCATGTGCGACCTGTCCCACGTCGGCTCCAAGACTTCAGAAGAAGTCATCCTCGAATCGAAAAAGCCGGTTTGCTATTCCCACTGCCTGCCGTCGGGTCTCAAAGAGCACCCGCGCAACAAGTCCGATGCCGAACTTAAGTTCATCGCTGACCACGGCGGTTTTGTCGGCGTGACCATGTTCGCGCCGTTCCTCGCCAAGGGCATCGATTCGACCATCGACGATTACGCCGAAGCCATCGAATACACCATGAACATCGTTGGCGAAGACGCCATCGGCATCGGCACCGACTTCACCCAGGGGCACGGCCAGGACTTCTTCGAATACCTGACCCATGACAAGGGCTACGCCCGTCGTCTGACCAGCTTCGGCAAGATCATCAACCCGCTGGGCATCCGCACCGTCGGCGAGTTCCCGAACCTGACCGAAACCCTGCTCAAGCGCGGCCACTCCGAGCGTGTGGTACGCAAGATCATGGGCGAAAACTGGGTGAACGTCTTGAAGGACGTTTGGGGCGAATAAGCCGCCGCACTTCTGAATCCTTTCCCCCGGCCGTCCGTGCCGGGGGCAACAAACCGAATTTTCTGGAGTTAAGTTTCCATGGCCAAGATCGCCCCGCAATTGCCAATCGAAGTCGACAGCGAAACCGGTGTCTGGACCTCCGACGCCCTGCCGATGCTCTACGTGCCACGCCACTTTTTCGTCAATAACCACATGGGCATCGAGGAAGTGCTGGGCGCCGACGCCTATGCCGAAATCCTCTACAAGGCCGGCTACAAGTCCGCCTGGCACTGGTGCGAAAAAGAAGCTGAATGCCACGGCCTGGAAGGCGTCGCGGTGTTCGAGCACTACATGAAGCGTCTGTCGCAACGCGGCTGGGGCCTGTTCAAGATTCAGGACATCGACCTCGACAAAGGCACCGCCAGCGTCAAGCTCGAACACTCGGCGTTCGTCTACGTGTACGGCAAGGTCGGGCGCAAGGTCGACTACATGTTCACCGGCTGGTTTGCCGGCGCCATGGATCAGATTCTCGCCGCTCGCGGCAGCAAGATTCGTACGGTTGCCGAGCAAGTCTACGGTGGCTCCGAAGAAGGCCATGACGACGGCCTGTTCACCGTCAAGCCGTTGTAAGTCGAGGAACCCGCCATGGCTTTCGAAGCAATGTTCCAGCCGATCCAGATCGGCAAACTGACCATCCGCAACCGCGTGCTCAGCACCGCGCACGCTGAGGTATACGCGACTGACGGTGGCATGACCACCGAGCGCTACGTCAAATACTACGAAGAGAAAGCCAAGGGCGGCATTGGCCTGGCGATCTGCGGCGGTTCGTCGGTGGTCGCCATCGACAGCCCGCAGCAATGGTGGAGTTCGGTGAACCTGTCCACCGACCGGATCATTCCGCACTTCCAGAATCTGGCCGACGCCATGCACAAGCACGGCGCCAAGATCATGATCCAGATTACCCACATGGGCCGACGCTCACGTTGGGACGGCTTCCACTGGCCGACCTTGATGTCGCCGTCGGGCATCCGTGAACCGGTGCACCGCGCCACCTGCAAGACCATCGAGCCGGAAGAAATCTGGCGGGTGATCGGCAACTACGCGCAAGCCGCGCGCCGTGCCAAGGCTGGTGGCCTGGATGGTGTCGAACTGTCGGCCGTGCACCAGCACATGATCGACCAGTTCTGGAGCCCGCGCGTCAACAAGCGTACCGATGAATGGGGTGGCAGCTTCGAAGGCCGGATGAAGTTCGGTCTGGAAGTGTTGAAAGCCGTGCGCGCCGAGGTCGGTGACGATTTCTGCGTCGGCATGCGCATCTGCGGTGACGAGTTCCACCCGGACGGTCTGTCCCACGAAGACATGAAGCAGATCGCCAAGTATTACGACGATACCGGCATGCTCGATTTCATCGGCGTCGTCGGCTCGGGTTGCGACACCCACAACACCCTGGCCAACGTGATTCCGAACATGAGCTATCCGCCGGAGCCGTTCCTGCACCTGGCGGCCGGAATCAAGGAAGTGGTCAAGGTGCCGGTGCTGCACGCGCAGAACATCAAGGACCCGAACCAGGCCACGCGCATCCTTGAAGGCGGTTACGTCGACATGGTTGGCATGACCCGCGCGCACATCGCCGACCCGCACCTGATCGCCAAGATCAAGATGGGCCAGGTCGACCAGATCAAACAGTGTGTCGGCGCCAACTACTGCATCGACCGTCAGTACCAAGGTCTGGACGTGCTGTGCATCCAGAACGCCGCGACGTCCCGTGAATACATGGGCGTGCCGCACATCATCGAGAAGTCCACCGGGCCGAAACGCAAGGTGGTGATCGTCGGTGCCGGCCCTGCCGGGATGGAAGCTGCGCGTGTGGCGGCCGAACGTGGCCACGACGTGACCCTGTTCGAGAAGAAAGAATTCATCGGCGGGCAGATCACCACGGCGTCGAAAGCGCCGCAGCGTGACCAGATCGCCGGCATCACCCGCTGGTTCCAGCTGGAGCTGGCGCGCCTGAAAGTCGACCTGCGTCTGGGCACTGCCGCAGATGCCGACACCCTCATGGATCTGCGCCCGGACATCGTGGTGCTGGCGGTCGGTGGTCATCCATACCTTGAGCAGAACGAACACTGGGGTGCCGCCGAAGGCTTGGTGGTCAGCAGCTGGGACGTGCTCGACGGCAAGGTTGCGCCGGGCAAGAACGTGCTGGTCTACGACACCATCTGCGAGTTCACCGGGATGTCGGTCGCCGACTTCCTCGCCGACAAGGGCAGCCAGGTCGAGATCGTTACCGACGACATCAAACCGGGCGTGGCCATCGGCGGTACGTCGTTCCCGACCTACTACCGCAGCATGTACCCGAAAGAAGTGATCATGACCGGCGACATGATGCTGGAAAAGGTCTACCGCGAAGGCGACAAGCTGGTGGCGGTGCTGGAGAACGAGTACACCGGCGCCAAAGAGGAGCGGGTGGTCGATCAGGTGGTGGTGGAAAACGGCGTGCGTCCGGATGAGGAAATCTACTACGCGCTCAAAGAGGGTTCGCGCAACAAGGGCCAGATCGACGTCGAAGCGTTGTTCGCGATCCAGCCACAACCTTCGCTGAGCAGCACCGGTGACGGCTACTTGCTGTTCCGCATCGGCGACTGCGTGGCGCAGCGTAATACCCATGCTGCGATCTATGACGCCCTGCGGTTGTGCAAAGACTTCTGACGGCTTGCACACAACCCTGTAGGAGCTGCCGAAGGTGCGATCTTTTGACTTTTTGTTGTTCAAAGCAAGATCAAAAGATCGCAGCCTGCGGCAGCTCCTACGCAAAGACCGTGTTTCTCCAGGCTGTACTGGTGGGAGCTTCACCATGTTGAACACCCTTCTTCCAATCCTGTTGTTCGCAGCCCTGGCCCTTGCGGTGCTGGGCGCGTTGCGGCGGGTGGCCATGTGGCGTCGGGGCCGGGCCTCGAAGGTCGATCTGATCGGCGGCCTGTTCGCCATGCCCAAGCGCTACATGGTCGACCTGCACCATGTGGTGGCGCGGGACAAATACATCGCCAACACCCACGTGGCCACGGCCGGTGGTGCGGTGGCGTCGATCGTGTTGGCGATTCTGGTGCACGGTTTCGGCCTGCATAACCGCATCCTCGGCTACGCGCTGCTGTTGATGACGGCGGTGATGTTCGTCGGGGCAATCTTCGTTTATCGGCGTCGGCTCAACCCGCCGGCACGGCTGTCGAAAGGCCCGTGGATGCGTCTGCCGAAAAGCCTGCTGGCGTTCTCGGCGTCGTTCTTTCTGGTGACCTTGCCGGTGGCCGGGATCCTTCCAGAGAACTTCGGCGGCTGGCTGCTGGCAGCGATTCTCGGGCTCGGCGTTTTGTGGGGCGTGTCGGAACTGTTCTTCGGCATGACCTGGGGCGGGCCGATGAAGCACGCCTTCGCTGGTGCCCTGCACCTGGCCTGGCACCGTCGCGCCGAGCGCTTTGGCGGCGGTCGTTCCACCGGTTTGAAACCGCTGGACCTCAACGATCCATCGGCGCCGCTGGGTGTGGAAAAACCCAAGGATTTCACCTGGAACCAGTTGCTCGGTTTTGACGCCTGCGTGCAGTGCGGCAAGTGCGAAGCAGCTTGCCCGGCGTTCGCTGCCGGCCAGCCGCTGAACCCGAAAAAGCTGATTCAGGACATGGTCGTCGGCCTGGCTGGCGGCACTGACGCGAAGTTTGCTGGCAGTCCGTATCCGGGCAAGCCAATTGGTGAGCACAGCGGTAATCCGCATCAACCGATCGTCAACGGTCTGGTCGATGCCGAAACCCTGTGGTCGTGCACCACTTGCCGCGCTTGCGTCGAGGAGTGCCCGATGATGATCGAGCACGTCGACGCGATCGTCGACATGCGCCGCCACCTGACGCTGGAAAAAGGCGCGACCCCGAACAAGGGCGCCGAAGTCCTGGAAAATCTGATCGCCACCGACAACCCCGGCGGTTTTGCCCCGGGTGGGCGGATGAACTGGGCGGCGGACCTGAACCTCAATCTGCTGAGCGAGAAGAAGTCCACTGACGTGCTGTTCTGGGTCGCGACGGTGCCTTCGACATGCGCAACCAGCGCACCTTGCGTGCGTTCGTCAAAGTGCTGAAGGCCGCGAAAATCGACTTCGCCGTACTCGGCCTCGAAGAACGCGACAGCGGCGACGTGGCCCGGCGTCTCGGTGACGAAGCGACGTTCCAGTTGCTCGCCAAACGCAATATCCAGACCCTGGCCAAATACCGCTTCAACCGCATCGTCACCTGCGATCCGCACAGTTTCCATGTGCTGAAAAACGAGTACGGCGCGTTCGACGGCAACTACCTGGTGCAGCACCACAGCACCTACATGGCGGAAATCATTCAGGCCGGTGCGCTGAACCTCGGTCAGCACAAAGGCAACAGCGTGACCTATCACGACCCGTGCTACCTCGGTCGTTACAACGGCGAGTACGAGGCGCCGCGTGAAGTGCTGCGCGCCCTCGGCATCGAGGTCAAAGAGATGCAGCGTTCCGGCTTCCGCTCGCGCTGCTGCGGCGGTGGTGGCGGTGCGCCGATCACTGACATTCCGGGCAAGCAGCGGATTCCCGACATGCGCATGGAAGACATCCGCGAGACCGGCGCCGAGCTGGTGGCGGTGGGTTGTCCACAATGCACGGCGATGCTCGAAGGCGTGGTCGAACCGCGTCCGCTGATCAAGGACATCGCCGAACTGGTGGCCGACGCGCTGCTTGAAGATGCCGCGCCAGACAAGCCTGCCACGCCGGCCAAACGTGAACCTGCGGAGGCCCACTGATGAGCGACATTATCCGCCGCGACCCACGCGCCGAATGGATTGCGCGTAACCGTCTGCACCCGCTGCACGCGGCCATGCAACCGGCGCAACACAGCTGGATGGGCCCCAACGGGATCATCCGCAAGAACCTGCACGGCATCGGTTTCATCGGCCCCAACGGCATCAAGCGTATCGACCGCAGCGGCGCGCAACAGGGTGGGGCAGTCAAACGCTCGGCCACGGTTGAAGTGCAACTGCCGCTGCATCAGGTACCGGCCCCGGCGTTCTACATCAGCGTGGTGCCGGACATGGTCGGTGGGCGTTTGAGCAGCCACGACCGCGACCTGCTGGGCCTGGCTCACCAACTGGCCGGCAAGGACGGTGCGGTGCTGGCGGTGGTGTTTGGCGAACACAAAGAGAGCGCCTTCGCCACGGCCGGCGTCGATCGTTTGCTGGTACTGGAGGGCGACCAATTCAGCGGTTATGCACCGGAACAACGGGTGCAGGGCTTGCGGGCTGTGGATAACCAGTTCAACCCGCGCCATTGGCTACTGCCGGACAGCCGCAGCGGTGGCGGTGAACTCGGTCGGCGACTGGCCGCAGCACTGGGCGAACGCCCGGCCACACGGGTCTGGCAGGTCAAGGATCAGCAATGCATCGGGCGCGCTGGCGCGGGCTTGCAAGACCTGGCGCGGCCGGTCGCCCGCTTGATTCTGGCTGCCGCCGAATGCGCCGAACCGGTCAGCGAAACCCGTCACGAAGCCCTGCCGGTGGAGTTATCCACAACGGTGGCGCGCAGCCTGTCGCGGATCGAGGATCTGGGTGCGGTGGCGGTGGATCCGGCGGCCATTCCGATGGCCGAAGCCGAGTTCATCTTCTCCGGTGGCAACGGGGTCAAGGACTGGGATCTTTTCCACAGGACCGCCGCCGCTCTCGGCGCCACCGAAGGCGCCTCGCGGGTGGCGGTGGACGACGGCTTCATGGCCCGTGACCGGCAGGTCGGCGCGTCCGGTACCTGGGTCACCGCACGGGTTTATGTGGCTGTGGGTATCTCCGGGGCGATCCAGCACCTGCAGGGCATCGGTGCCTGCGACAAGGTGGTGGCGATCAACCTCGACCCGGGATGCGACATGATCAAACGCGCCGACCTGTCGGTGATCGGCGAGAGCGCGGAGATTCTTCAAGCCTTGATCGCGGCGGTAGCGGCTTACCGCAACGACGCCAAGCGCGATGCGGCTTAAGGGAAGGACACAGTTATGAACACCAATGTCATCAGCCTGGTCTCCATCGGCGCCCACCCGACCTCGGGCCGGCCACGCCGTGCCGAACAGGACGCGCGCGCCGTGGAACTGGGCCTGCAGCTGGCGGGGGATAACCTGCAAGTGCTGCATGCCGGGGACGTTGCCGAACCGGCGCTGCGCGCCTATCTGGGCATGGGACTCGCGCAGATGCACGTGCTGGAGCAACCCGCTGGCGCCGACGCGTTGCCGGCGCTGACCGCGTATCTGCGCGATGCCGGCGCCCAGGTGGTGCTGACCGGCACGCAGGCGGAAACCGGCGAAGGCTCGGGCATGTTGCCGTTTTTGCTCGCCGAAGGACTGGGCTGGCCGCTGGTGGTGGGACTGGCGCAGGTCGAATCGATCAGCGACGGCTCGGCGCTGGTGCTGCAAGCCTTGCCCCGTGGGCAGCGGCGGCGTCTCAAGGTGAAGCTGCCGTTTCTGGCAACTGTGGATAACGCTGCACCCAAGCCACGCCAGAGCGCCTACGGCCCGGCGCGGCGGGGTGTGCTCAATGCCGAAGATGTGGCAGTGCTGGACGATGAACTGCTGACCGTCGCCACCTTGCAACCGGCCAAACCACGGCCGAAACGTCTGAAGGTGATCAAGGCCAAGAGCGGTGCGGACCGGATGAAAGCGGCGACGGCCAAGGCCAGTGGCGGTGGGGGACAAGTGCTTAAAGGCGTCACCGCGCAGGCCGGCGCTGAAGCGATCCTCAAACTGCTGATTGAAGAAGGCGTCGTCCGCTGACCCCTGTAGGAGCTGTCGAGTGAAACGAGGCTGCGATCTTTAGATCTTCAAGATCAAGATCAAAAGATCGCAGCGTGCCGCAGCTCCTACAGGATGTGGTTCGACGATTTGGTGTTGTTTACCCACAATCCCTGTTGGCGGATCTGTGGATAACGTGTTCGCCCATCCCTGTACCCCACGCCAATCAAGCCCTTCAGGCCCAAGATCAAAAAACAACCAGTCTAAGTCACGGTTTTTCCAGACGTTTTCTCCTGAATAAGTTCAAGAGTTGCCCCCAATCTCTGTTGGCGCTTCTGTGGATAAGATGTTCGCTATACGCTGTGAGCCTTATGAACCATGGCTTGTAGAGAATTGCTCAATAAATGATCGATTATGCTTTTAAAGCTGATAATTCCCGCGCAAACCCACGAATTGCTTAGCACTCAGCGCTTTTCCACAGCTGCAGCAAAGTTACCCCCGAACTCTGTTGGCGCTTCTGTGGATAACGTGTTCGCCATCCTCTGCAGGCCTTATGAAACGTGGCATGTAGAGACTTGATCAAAAAACACTCAATCACTCGTGGAAACCATCCTTCTGGATAAGTCACGATTTTTCTTCACAAATCAGCCCGTTATTTTTCGGTTCATCCACAGTTACCCCCATTTGCTGTGCATGGCTATGTGGATAACTTGTTCGCCAAACCCTGCAGGCCTTGCCGGGTATAGTCCAAACGGCAATTGATCAGATTTCATACAGTTCTAAGGCGCGGCCTTGACTTCGATTCCTGCGCTGTCTTCACTGCAATGGCACAAGGACAGCCGTCACTTATCCACATCAGGTTCTGGGAGAACGCATGATGGATAGCCGCCCACACCGCCATCCCCCCACGCCCCGCAAGCGCACCGTTACGACGTGCGGCCAATCAACACGCTCGTCTGTAGCGACCTGCTGCTCCGACCGTTGTGCTGTCGCCGGGCTCGCCCGGAGGCCAGGTGCCCGTTCGCCCATTGATTGCAGGCAACCGCAGAGTTGCCCCCCATCTGCCTGAGAGAGGAACACCCTCATGACACGCATCGCAACGCCCATCAGTGAGATCAAGGAACACTATGACGTGATCGTTATCGGCTCCGGCTATGGCGGCGGCATTGCTGCGTCGCGGCTGTCCCGGGCCGGCAAGCAGGTGTGCCTGCTTGAACGCGGGCGGGAAATTCAGCCCGGTGAATACCCCAACACCATGATTGCCGCGACTGAAGAGTTGCAGATCCACGACCCGGACGGCCACATTGGCTCGCGCACCGGCCTGTTCGATCTGCACGTGAATGCCCAGCAGAATGTGGTGGTGGGTTGTGGCCTCGGCGGTACGTCGTTGATCAACGCCAACGTGGCACTGGAGCCTGAGCCCGGGGTGTTCGATGACCCGCGCTGGCCGCAAGCGGTACGCGAACACCGCGATACGTTACTCAAGGACGGTTACGCCCGCGCCCGGGAAATGCTCAAGCCCAATCCGTACCCGAACAGCGCGCCGAATCTGCCCAAGCTCGACGCCAACAAAAAGTCTGCGGACTACCTCAAGCAAGGCGCGCACTTCTACAAGCCACCGATCAACGTGACCTTCGACAAACTGCCGAACAATCTCAACCACGTCGGCGTCGAACAGTTGCCGTGCAACCAGTGCGGCGACTGCGTCTCGGGCTGTAACAACAAGGCCAAGAACACCACGCTGATGAACTATCTGCCGGATGCATGGAACCACGGCGCGGAGATTTTCTGTCAGGCCGAAGTGCGTCATCTGGAGCGCGCCGGCGATGGCTGGATCGTGCACTTCCAGTACCTCGACAGTGGGCGCGAGAAATTCGACGCACCGACGCTGTTCGTGAAAGCCGACATCGTGGTGGTGTCTGCCGGCACCCTGGGTTCCACCGAGATTCTGTTGCGTTCGCGGGACAAAGGCCTGGTGATGTCCGGCCAGCTCGGTCAGAACATGAGCGGTAACGGTGACATTCTCGGCTTCGGCCACAACTGCGAGCAGACCATCAACGGCATCGGCTTCGGCGCGCATTCGGCCAAGGAACTGCACCCCGTTGGCCCGTGCATCACCTCGGTCATCGACATGCGCACCGAAGGTGACTGGCGCAGCCGCATGGTCATCGAGGAAGGTTCGATCCCCGGCGCGCTCGGCCGGCCAATGGTGCCGGCGATGGCCGGGTTTGCCGAGATGATCGGCAAGGCCACCGACGACAGTTTCAGCGGCAAGCTTGGCTACAAGGAGCGCGAGGCCGAAAGCTTCCTGCGCGGCCCGTATTACGGCGCGCTGCACAACATGCAGACCTACCTGATCATGAGCCACGACAGTGGCCAGGGCCGGATGCTGCTCGACAGCAAGGACCAGTTGCGCATCGACTGGCCGGGTGTCGGCGAGCAGGAAAACTTCAAGCTCGGCAACGAGCGGCTGTACCAGAGCACCAAGGCACTGGGCGGGGTCTGGGTCGAGAACCCGATCTGGACCCAGCTGCTCAAGCACAGCATTGTTTCGGTGCATCCGCTGGGCGGTTGCGTGATGGGTGAAGACGCGGCGCAAGGCGTGGTCAATCACAAGGGCCAGGTGTTCAGCGGCGCGGCCGGCACCAATGTTTACGCCAATCTGTACGTGACGGACGGCGCGGTGATTCCGACATCATTGGCGGTCAATCCGCTGCTGACCATCTCTGCCGTGAGCGAGCGCAACATGGGCCTGCTCGCCGCTGACCGCGGTTGGCACATCGACTACACACTGCCGTCGGCACCGCGCAAACAGGTGGCACCGCCGACCCTCGGCGTGCAGTTCACCGAAACCATGAAGGGCTATTTCTCCCGCGCTTTCACCGCCGCACAAAGCACCGATCTGAAAGTCTACGAAGCGGCGGCCAAACGCGGTGAGGCGGACAACTCGCCGATCGACTTCACCCTGACCATCACCGCCAACGACCTCAACCGGATGATCAAGGAACCGCAACACGCCGCGACCATTGTCGGTACGGTCAATGCCCCGTCGCTGTCGCCGCAACCGCTGACCGCCAGCAACGGCGTGTTCAACCTGTTCGAACAGTTCGAGCAGCAGGTCGATACGCGGCACATGAAATACGACATGAAGCTGACCGCCGAGGACGGCACCGACTATTTCTTCAGCGCCTTCAAAACCGTGCCGGAAGACAACGGCGTGCTGAATATCTGGCACGACACCAGCACCCTGTACGTGACGCTGTACCGCGGGCCGGACAAGTCGGGCGAGGTGATCGGCTCCGGGGTTATGCACATTCATCCGACCGATTTCGCCAAGCAGATGACTACCATGAAAGTGCTCAACGCGCGCAACGAGCGTGAGCGCATCGAAGGCCTGGCGCGCTTCGGCAAGTTCTTCGCCGGGATTCTCTGGGAGAGTTACGGCGGGGTGTTTGCAGGGGACAAATACTTCAATCCCGACGCGCCGCCACGGCTGAAACGGCCGCTGGATGCGCCAACCCCGGCGGTGCATTTCTTCCCCACCGAGGACGGCGTCGAACTGCGCCTGACCCGATATCAGGCTGGCAGCAAAGGCCCGGTGATGCTGGTGCATGGCTTGGGTGTCGGTTCGAATATCTTCTCCACCGACACCATCCAGACCAACCTGCTGGAGTATTTGTGCAAGCACGATTACGACGTGTGGCTGCTGGATTTCCGGGTGAGCATTCTGCTGCCGGCGAGCAAGAAGGAATGGAACGGCGACCAGATCGCCCAGTACGACTTCAAGGCTGCCATCGCGCAAATTCAGCAAGAAACCCAGGCCAAAGACGTGCAATGCGTGGTGCATTGCTACGGCGCGACGACGTTCTTCATGTCGCTGTTGGCGGGGTTGCAAGGCGTGCGTTCGGTGGTCTGCTCGCAGATTGCCGCTGACACCGTGGTCGCCACTGCCACGGGACTGAAGGCGGGTCTGCACTTGCCGGGAATGCTCGACGCCATCGGTATCAAATCGATGACCGCTTACGCCGACAGCAAGGAAAACTGGTTCAACCGGCTCTATGACAAGGCCCTCAACGGCTACGCGCGGATCGAAGCGCAGGGCTACTGCACCAACCCGGTGTGCCACCGCATCACCTTCATGTACGCCTCGCTGTATCGCCACGACACCCTTAACGAAACCCTGCACGACAACCTGCACGAACTGTTCGGCGAGTCGAACATCGAGACTTTCGAGCATTTGGCGCTGATCGTGCGCAAAGGGCATCTGGTGGATTTCAAGGGCAACGATGTGTACATGCCGCATTTTGAGCGGCTGACCATGCCGATCTGCTTTATCAGCGGCGCGGAGAACCAGTGTTACCTGCCGGAAAGCACGCTCAAGACCTACCAGCGCGTCTGCGCAGTCCACGGGCCGGAGCGTTACAGCCGGCATGTGGTGCCGGGTTACGGCCACATCGATTGCATGTTCGGCAAGAACGCGGTGGTGGATGTGTATCCGATCATCCTTGAGCACCTGGAGAAAACGGCCCTCGGTTGAGATCGATTACTGATTTCTGTGTTGAGGAGATTCTCTGTGGCGAGGGGATTCATCCCCGATCGGCTGCGCAGCAGTCGTAAAACCTGAGCGCGCGCTGATCCTGACAGACCGCGCTGGCGGGGTTTGGGGCCGCTTCGCGACCCGTCGGGGATAAATCCCCTCACCACAAGGGACATTGCAGGTTGGTGGTCAGAAGGAAATGGAAGACATGGACAGCTACATCCGCTGGTTTCAACGCTTCATCTGGCTCGGCATTGCGATGAACATGGTGTTCGCGATCCCGGCGCTGTTTGCGCCGGGGTTGCTGACATCGGTGGTCGGTCTGCCGCCGCAACTCTCCGACCCGTGGCTGGAAAACGCCGGGATGCTGCTGGTGGGCATCAGCGTGTTTTACATGCCGTCGGGCTTCAACGCGCCGCGCTATGTGGTGCATTCCTGGCTGTGCGTGCTGACGCGGCTGATCGCCGTGGTGTTCTGGATTTACCTGATCAACACCAGCAGCCAAGGCTCGGTGTTCGTGCCGATGCTGCTGGGCGATCTGAGCTTTTTCCTGATCCTCGGCATTCTGCTGTACCTCGGCACCACGCCTGCGAACCGGCCTTGGGCGCTGCTGTGCGATGGCTGTCGCGAGTGGCGCGCGGCCTGGGCACGGCAATGGCAGCGTCACAGCTTCAAGGTCGGCACGCTGGTGGTTGTCGCGGTGTTGGGTTTTATCGGTTACGAGACTTGGTACCAGATGCTGCGGGTTGTGCCGGAGCAGGAATACGCCTCCGACGAAGATCACTATAAATATGCCGCCATCGGCCTGGGCATCGAAGCGCGGATCCCGTATTACCTGTTCGCCGTGCTGCCACAGATGTGCCCGGAAAAACTGCCCAAGCCCGGCGGCTGGGAGGTCTTCGGCTTTCTCTATGAGAACGGCAAGGACCTGCCGATCGGCATGGCCAAGCGGCAGATCGGTTACCCGACCGTGGAACCGAACTGCGCGCTGTGTCACACAGGATCGTATCGGGCCAATGCCAGCGACGTCGCGGTCAACGTGCCCAGTGCGCCGGCCAACACCCTGCAACTGCAGGCCTTCCAGTGGTTCGCCTACGATTGCGCCAGCGATCCGACATTCACCACCGACGCGGTGATGGCGGCGATCAACGGCAAGTTTCAGCTGGGCTTTTTCGAGAAGCTCTACAACCGCTACCTGATCATCCCGATGGCGAAAAGCGCTTTGCTCAAACAGAAGCAGGCCTACGCCTGGCAAAAGCTGCGTCCGCAACAGGGCCCGGGTCGCACCGACACCTTCAATCCGACGAAAATGGTGGTGTTCGGCTTTCCGGATGACTCGACCATCGGCACCGTCGACCTGCCGCAAGTCTGGAACCAGAAACCGCGGGAGTCGATGTACCTGCATTGGGACGGCAATAACAACAAGATCCACGAACGCAACTACGCCGCGGCAATGGCCGTGGGCGCAACGCCGGAATCGGTGCTGCCGCCGAGCTTCAACCGGGTGACCAACTGGCTGCTCGGGCACAAGGCGCCGGCGTGGCCGTGGGCACTGGATCAGGCCAAGGTCGCCCGGGGCAAACCACTCTGGGACGCCAATTGCGCCGCCTGCCACGACTTCGGTCGCGCCGACACCGGGCAAGTGACCACCAACATCGATCAGCTCGGCACCGATCCACATCGGCTGGACTCATTCACCACCGGTCTGGTGACGGCGTTCCACACCTTCAAGAAACCGCCGTTCGACTTCGGCGCGTATCGCAAGACCCAGAGCTACAGCAACACGCCGACCGACGGCATCTGGCTGCGCGCGCCGTACCTGCACAACGGTTCGGTGCCAACCCTGTGGGACTTGCTGCAACCGCCGGAAAAACGCCCGGTGGTGTTCATCACCGGCTCCGATGTCTACGACCCGGTCAACGTCGGTTTCGTTACCACGGGTGCCCAGGCCAAAGCCTCGGCGGACTTCAAATACGACACCCGCCTGGAGGGCAACCACAACAGCGGTCACCTGTATGGCACCACGCTGTCGGACGACGACAAGCGTGCGTTGATCGAATTCATGAAAACCCTGTGAACCCTTACGGATAGAGGATTACGCCATGTCAGCGGTCGGTCATCTGAAGCATGAATACGACAAGGTCAAGGTGCGCATTCACGGCTTGTTCACGCGCATGGAAATGGCCTGGATGAAGCTCATCATCGAATTGGAGCCGCAGGAGTTTCAGGCAATCATCAAGCTGCTGCAGCGCGGCCACGATCAGGCGCAATACGTGCTGAAAAACGGCGAGCTGCCGGACGACGAACCAGCGGTGCCGTGGGAGTTGTCCCATGGTCTGTCGATCCTGCGCATCGGCAATGCCACGCCGTTGCCGCAATCGCCCGATCAATTGCAGACCAAGGTGCTCAAGGACGGCACGCTGCTGGGATGTCGCAAATGGGAACTGCTGGATCTGCTATGGAGCGAGGCGCTGCTCAAGTGGATCGAAAACCTGCGTCATCACGCGACCTTCGGCACTGACCCGGCGATGGTGACCATGGATCGCGAAGTGACGCTGGCGATTGCCGGTGACTGGGGCACCGGGCCGTTCAACAGCCACGCGCCGGCGGTGTCGGTGGCCAATCAGATGCAACTGGCGAACGCTGATTTCACCATTCATTTGGGGGACGTTTATTACGCCGGCAGCCACTCCCAGGAAGACACCGACATGGCCGGCTGGCCGATGGGCACCCACGGCTCGTTCACCCTCAACTCCAATCACGAGATGTACAGCGGCGCCCACGGTTACTTCAAGGAACTGGCCGCGCGTTTTCCGGGGCAGCAAGGCACCAGCTACTTTGCCCTGATCAACGACGACTGGCTGATTGTCGGGCTGGACACCGCGTACGCTTCGGATGTCATGAACCTGTACATGGACGGCACCCTCAACAAACCGCAGATCGAGTGGATGAAGGGCCTGCCGAAACGCAAGAAACTCATGGTGCTTAGCCACCATCAGGGCTTCGACATCACCGGGCACCACAAGACCGCGCTGTATCAACCGGTGTGCGATGCGCTGGGGCGCGAGCCGGATTACTGGTATTGGGGGCATCTGCACAACGGCATTGTCTATGCGCCACAAGGTGGACTGCATGCGCGCTGCGCCGGACACGGAGCGATTCCCTACGGCACCACCAGCGAGCTGAACGGCCATTCGCGGGTGCTGTTTTCGGAGACGCAGGATGCGAACGATCCGGATTACCCGCTGCGGGTGCTGAATGGCTACGCGAAAATCCGGCTGGTGGGGGAGGAGATTTTTGAGGAGTTTATTGGGGAGGATGGCAGTGTGAGGTGGTCATCGAAGTGAGGTGGTGACTGGGCCGGCCTCTTCGCGAGCAAGCTCGCTCCCACAGTGGTCGGCGGTGATAACAGAATTTGTGTACACCGCCAGTCCCTGTGGGAGCGAGCTTGCTCGCGAAGCTTTTGCTTTTAGCCCTGAACCGGCACTCCCTTGAGGTACGGCGCAGGTTCCGCCCCGAGGTTGTTCAGCATCCGCTCGCTGTACCAGTCCACGAAGTTGACCACGCCAAACTCATAGGTCTTGGAGTACGGCCCCGGCTGATAAGCCGTGGAGTTGATCCCGCGCTGGTTTTCTTCGGCCAGACGCCGGTCCTGGTCGTTGGTCGCGTCCCAGACCTGGCGCATGCGTTCGACGTCGTAATCCACGCCTTCGACGGCGTCCTTGTGCACCAGCCATTTGGTGGTGACCATGGTTTCCTGGGCGCTGATCGGCCACACGGTGAACACGATGATGTGGTCGCCCATGCAGTGGTTCCACGAGTGCGGCAGGTGCAGGATGCGCATCGAACCGAGATCCGGATTCTTGATCCGGCCCATCAGCTTGGCGCAGCCCTGTTTGCCGTCCAGGGTCATCGACACGGTGCCCTTGAGCAGCGGCATGCGCACGATGCGGTTGCGCAGGCCGAAACTGGCGTGGGCGTAAGGGATTTTCTCGGCTTCCCAGGCAGCAGCAGACGCGGCAACGTGATCCTTGAACGCCTGGTCGGCGCGCGGGTCGGTGACGTCGTCCCATTCCAGCAGGGTTTTCAGCAATTCAGGGTGCGAGCCGCCGCAGTGGTAGCACTCGCGGTTGTTTTCCAGCACCAGTTTCCAGTTGGCCTTTTCCATCAAGGTGGTTTGCACCGCCACCTTGGTGTTCTCCATGTCGTACGGTTCCATGTAGTGGTTCAGCGTCGACAGGAAGTCATCGATGGCCGGCGGGTTTTCCGCCAGGCTGATGAAGATGTAGCCGCCGGCCGTCTTCACGTTCACCGGTTTGAGGCCGTACTGCTTCATGTCGAAGTCGGCGCCCATCTCGGTACCGGCGAACAGCAGGCGACCGTCCAGCTCGTAGGTCCACTGGTGGTAGTGGCAGACCAGTTTGGCAACCTTGCCCTTGTCGCTGGTGCACAGGCGCGAGCCTCGGTGGCGACAGACGTTGTGGAACGCATGCACCACACCCTCGGCGCCACGAATGACGATGATCGGGTTCTTGCCGATCTGCAGGGTGATGTAGTTGCCCTTGGCCGGGATCTCGCAGGTCATGCCGGCGATCAACCATTCCTTCTGGAAGATCTCCTGCATATCGATATCGAACAGGCGCTCATCGTTATAGAACGGCTGCGGCAGCGAAAAGGTACGTTCGCGCTCCTGCAGCATCTGTGCGGTGGCCTTGCGTGCGGGTTCCAGCGGGTCGCCCAGGCTGATTTTTGCGGTGTCCATCAATGTGATCCTCAAGGCCATCTGCGTGGCCGGCGAAAGTGGCTGATCAGGGTTGCTACGCAAGGTGTAAAGAAGTTGTCTTGGTGTGAGACGAGTGTGGGGCCGGCGCTGCCCGGAACCTTATCCATGGGCGACATGGTGCAATCTGTTCCCGACGCGTAACCCCCGGTGGTTAGGGGCTGGTCGCGATAAGTATGCCGATGTCGCGGATAGGTAAACGGGCGGTTCACGCTATACGCAGAATCGCCACATGAAGGCCGACAGTCGGCCGTGGAGAACAGCATGTCCAACAGCTTCCTGAATCCGGTCACCACCCAGACCTGGGCCAATGGCCGACACATCGTCCGTTGCGTCAAAGTCATCCAGGAAACCTGGGACGTACGCACCTTCTGCTTCATGGCCGACCAGCCGATCCTGTTCTTCTTCAAGCCTGGGCAGTTTGTAACCCTGGAGCTGGAAATCGACGGTCAGCCGATCATGCGTTCGTACACGATTTCCAGTTCGCCGTCGGTGCCGTACAGCTTCTCGGTGACCATCAAACGCGTGCCGGGCGGCAAGGTTTCCAACTGGTTGCACGACACCCTGCATGAAGGCCAGGAGCTGGCGGTGCACGGGCCGGTCGGGCTGTTCAACGCCATCGATTTCCCGAGCCCGAAAGTGCTGTATCTCAGCGGCGGCGTGGGGATCACCCCGTGCATGTCGATGGCGCGCTGGTTCTACGACACCAACGCCAATGTCGACATGACCTTTATCCACAGCGCCCGCTCGCCGAAAGACATCATTTATCACCGCGAGCTGGAGCACATGGCGTCGCGGATCGACAACTTCAGCCTGCACCTGATCTGCGAGAAACACGGGCTGGGCGAGCCGTGGGCCGGCTATCGCGGCTACCTCAATCACAAGATGCTGGAGCTGATGGTTCCCGACTTCCTTGAGCGCGAAGTGTTCTGCTGCGGCCCGACGCCGTACATGACCGCCGTCAAGCGCCTGCTCGAAGCCGCCGGCTACGACATGTCGCGTTATCACGAGGAATCCTTCGGTGCGACTCCTCCTGAAGCCCGCGCCGACGCGGTGGAGCAAGCCGAACAGGCCGCCGAGGCACCGGAAATCGATGCGGCGGATCTGCATCAGGTCGAGTTCACCGCCTCCGGCAAGAGCATTCGCGTGGCCCCGGGCGAAACCGTGCATGCGGCGGCGGCCAAGCTTGGCCTGATGATCCCGAAAGCTTGCGGCATGGGGATCTGCGGCACGTGCAAGGTGATGAAACTGGGCGGCGAAGTGGAGATGGAGCACAACGGCGGGATTACCGAGGACGACGAGGCCGAGGGGTACATTCTGTCGTGCTGCAGCGTGCCGAAAGGCGACGTCAGAATCGAATTCTGAGCCGGATCCCTGTAGGAGCTGCCGAAGGCTGCGATCTTTTAGATCCTAAAAAACAAGATCAAAAGATCGCAGCCTTCGGCAGCTCCTGCAGGGGTTAGGTATTTTCAGTCGACGAACAAGTCGGGCATTAGGTGGGTCGTGCTGTCCGGATCAAATCGGTAGTGATCGAATTCGGTCACGCCGCTCTCGCGCAAAATCTCCTCATCTATCAATAACCGTCCGCTGATCTGTCGCCCGCTGCTGCTCAGAATCACATGCGCCGCATCCGCCATGATCGAAGGCAGGCGCGCATGCTTGAACGACTCGCGATTGCCCAACTGAAACTCGATCGCCGCCGTGGCAATCATCGTCTGCGGCCACAGCGAATTGACGCTGATGCCGTAACTGGCGAATTCCTCGCTCATGCCCACGGTCAGCATGCTCATGCCGTACTTGGTCACGGTGTAAGGGCTGTACTGGGCGAACCATTTGCTCGCCATATTCAGCGGCGGCGACAGGTTGAGGATGTGCCCGGCGGATTTCTTCAGATAGGGCAGGGCGGCCTGGCTGCACAGCAGCACCGCACGGGTGTTGATCTGGTGCATCAGGTCGAACCGCTTGAGTTCGATGTGTTGCACACCGGTCAACTTGATCGCCCCGGCATTGTTCACCAGCGCATCGATGCCGCCGAAATGTTCGTTGGCCTGGGCCAGCGCATGGCGCACCGCGTCTTCATCACGTACATCCAGTTGCAGCGCCAGGGCGTAGCCGCCGGCCGCTTCGACTTCTGCGGCGACGCTGTGGATGGTGCCCGGCAATTTCGGATGGGCTTCGGCGCTCTTGGCCGCAATCACGATATTGGCCCCGTCCTTCGCGGCCCGCAGCGCAATCTCACGCCCGATGCCACGGCTGGCGCCGGTGATGAACAGGGTTTTGCCTTGTAGCGACATGCCGATGCTCCTGCTTGTTGTTATGTGAGCGGAGGGCTCGACAGACAATGTAGACCAAGGAACATCGCAATCCCTGTAGGAGCTGCCGCAGGCTGCGATCTTTTTTGATTTTTTGTTTTTTAAGATCAAGATCAAAAGATCGCACCCTTCGGCAGCTCCAACAGGGGGTTAGGGTGAATTTAAGACTTGCCCGGAATGCCGTACTTGCGCAGGCGATGGGCGATTGCCGTGTGCGAAGTCTGCAGGCGGCTGGCCAGTTGGCGGGTCGAGGGGTAGCTGACGTAGAGTTTTTCCAGCAGCGTTTTTTTCGAAGGACTCGACGGCTTGTTCAAGGCTCTCGACGTCGCTGTCGGTCTGCCGCGCCACCGAAGTACCGGCAATGTCGAGGTCACCGATGTCCACCAGACTGCTTTCGCAGATCGCCGCCGCGCGGAAGATCACGTTCTGCAATTGCCGCACGTTGCCTGGCCAGCGGTTGCCGAGCAGTGCCGGATAGGTACCGGGCGCGAGGCGACAGACCGGCCGCTGAATCTGCGCACAGGCCTGCTGCATGAAGTAACGCGCCAGCAACAGAATATCCTGACCACGCTCACGCAGCGGCGGCACTTCGACGTTGAGCACGTTGAGGCGATAGAACAGGTCTTCGCGGAACAGACCTTCGCTGACCATTTTTTCCAGATCACGGTGGGTCGCGCTGAGGATCCGCACGTTGACCTTCACCTCGCGGTCGCCACCCACGCGGCGGAAGCTGCCGTCGTTGAGAAAACGCAGCAGTTTGGCCTGCAAGTACGGCGACATCTCGCCGATTTCGTCGAGAAACACAGTGCCCTGGTTCGCCAGTTCCATCAGCCCCGGTTTGCCGCCACGTTGCGCGCCGGTGAAGGCGCCGGGGGCATAGCCGAACAGCTCGCTCTCGGCGAGGTTCTCCGGCAGGGCCGCGCAGTTCAGGGCGAGGAACGGCGCACTGTGTCGCGCACTGATCGCATGGCAGGCGCGGGCCACCAGCTCTTTGCCGGTGCCGGTTTCGCCCTGAATCAGCAGCGGTGCATCAAGGGCGGCGACCCGTTGCGCGCGGGCCTTGAGGGTGCGGATCGCCGGGGATTCGCCGAGCAGCGCATCGAAACCTTCGGCATGGTCGTGGTGCAACGCCGAGAGTTGTTCGCCGATACGGTTCGGTTGATACAGGGTCAGCAGCGCGCCGGCGTCAGTGATCGGCGTGGCGTCGAGCAACAGGGTCTGGCCATTGACGGTGATCTCGCGCAGCGGCAGACGGAAGCCTTGTTCGAGCAGGGCGTCCAGCAGTCCCGGATCGTTGAACAGTTCAGAGACGCTTTCACCCGCCGGTTCGCGTCCGTACAGCGCGATCAGTGCCGGGTTGGCCAGCAGCACTTTCCCGGCGCTGTCGAGGGCGAGCACCGGATCGGTCATCGCTGCGAGCAATGCATCGAGCTGCAGGTGCCGACGCTGGCCGGGGAGGATGTCGACCACCGTGACCGCTTCGACACCGCGCACCCGAAACAGCGCATCTTTGAGTTCTTCAAGCACTTGCGGGCTCAAGGTCGGGGCGTCGATGTAGACGTTGGGCGGAATCATCTCCACCGCATCCAGATTGAGATTGCGCCCACCGAGGATCGCCAGGACTTCCTGGGTGATGCCGACGCGGTCGATGAAGCTGACGTGGATACGCATGGGGCGGTTCAGTGTTCTGGAATGCGGAGGGGGGCAAGTATGCCTTGGGGCGGGGCAATGGTGAAATCAGATCAAAAGATCGCAACC
>NZ_JABULD010000047.1:0-17094 GCF_014060985.1 Pseudomonas sp. MD195_PC81_125 | reverse complement strand
GATGCTGACTGAAACGCCCCTATCGCTGGCAAGCCAGCTCCCACAGGATTGTGGTGTATTGAATCTCAGCTCATCTGCTCCACCCGATCCCTACCGCCCTGCTTCGCCGCATACACCCCCGAATCCGCCCGCAGCAGCAGCGCATCCGCGCCTTCCCCCGGACGCCAGCTGGCGATGCCGAAACTGGCCGTCACCACCCCGACCACGTCCACCGGCGCGCTGCGCAGGCCTTGCCACAACTCCACCGCCAGCATGTACGCATGTTCGCCGTCGATGTCCGGGCACAGCACCATGAATTCCTCGCCACCGAGACGACAGAACACGTCGGTCCGCCGCAAGCGATGGCCGATGCGCTCGCACACCGCCTGCAGCACCCGATCGCCGACGGCATGGCCGTACTGGTCATTGATGCGTTTGAAGTGGTCGATGTCGAGCATGATCACCGACAGCTCACCGCCGCCGCGCTCGACCCGGGCCATTTCGGTGGTCAAGCGTTCCTGGAAGTAGCGACGGTTGTGGATGCCGGTCAGCGAGTCGGTGACCGACAGCGCCCGAAGTTCCTCTTCCACTCGTTTCAGGTCAGAAATGTCCGAGATGTAGCCGTGCCACAGCACGCCGCCGCCCGGCAGCTCCTCCGGCGTCGCCTCGCCGCGCACCCAGCGCAGGCCGCGCTCGGGCAACTGCACGCGGTATTCCTCGCGCCATGGGCTGAGGCTGTCCGCCGAAGCACGGATCGAGCTGCGCACTCGCGAGACGTCTTGTGGATGGATGCGGGTGAAAATCGCCTCGGCATTGAGCAGCAGCACGTCGGGCTCCAGCTCGTAGATCTCGCGGATGCCGTCGCTGGCATAAATCACGCTGAAACGCCCGTCGAACTCCATCTTGAACTGGTAGATGCCGCCGGGCACATGAGCACTGAGTTTTTTCAGCAATACATCGCGCGCCGCCAGTGCTTCGTGCACGCGCTTGCGTTCGGTGATGTCGATGCAGATCGCCAGATGCCCGACCCACAATCCCTGCTCATCCAGTACCGGGGTGGCTAGCATGTTCACCGGCAGATAACTGCCGTCGCTGCGCACCAGCGTCCATTCGCGCGCCTCGTGACCGCCCACTTCACCGCCCTCGACCAGCATCGCGTGGCAGGTCGGAATGCTCTTGCCGTAACGCGCACTCAACTCCGCGGAACGCGCGGCCAGTTCTCGCGGCAGATGCAGGTTTTCCAGGGTCATGTGGCCGACCACATCAGCGCTGCTGTAGCCGAGCATCTGTTCCGCGCCGGGGTTGAAGGTGTTGATCACCCCGCGCAGGTCGGTGGCGATGATCGCCACCTGGGTCGCGGCATTCAGCACGCCGCGCAACTGACCGTGGGTGCCGCGCAACTCCTGTTCGCGGGCGTGCAGCTCCTGCGTGCGCAGTTCGACCATGCGCAGGGCGCGCTGGCGTTGACTGACCAGCACATACAGCAACGCGCTGAGCAACAGGCTCAGCAGCGCGCCCAGCACCACCAGGCTGCTGATGGAAGAATGGTTGGCCTGTAAAAATGCCTCGCTGGGCTGAATGTCCACTTGATAATCATGGTCGGCCATGCGAACCAAACGTGTGGCGGACAGGTCGCTGGCCCCGGCCTTGTTGGCGGACTCGTAGAGCACTTCATGCTGATCGTCGGTGGACAGGTCGAGAATACGCACCGTGAGGAAATCCTGGGTTTCCTCCGGCAGTCCGTCGGCCAGCAACTGCTGCATGCTGATCACCGCCATCACGTACCCTTGCGCAGAACCTTTCGCCGCGCCCTCGTCGGTGACCGGCGCCAGCAGCAAGACGCCCCGGGCATAGGCCGGATCAATCCCCACCAGATGCAACGGCTGCGACACCGCCATGTGCCCGCTGCGATCGGCGCGTTCCAGCGTCGCCCGGCGCAACGGTTGTGCCAGCAGGTCATAGCCCAGCGGGGTGGGCAAGCGGCTCAGGCTCTGGGTGTAGATCACCGGAACGTATTCGGGACGATCACCGGCGGTCTGCAACTGGCCGTCAGCATTCAGCTCGCGAAAGGTGAAGGTGCTGAACCCTTCGCTACGCACCGCTTGTTCGATCGCCGGACGCTCGGCACGGCTGACCCGCGGCGCATAAGAATAGGCCTGGGTGCGTAACAGAAGCGGTTTGGCATAGCCGTCGAATTCGCTGCGCGAAACCGAATCGGAATTGGCGAAAAAACGGCGCAGACCATCGAGACGCTGTTCCTGATCCTGGAAACGTTCTTCGATGCGGCTGTAACGCTCATTGGCCAGCAGCTGAAAGCGTTGGCGCAGTTGATGGTGAAACTGATTGAGGGTGGCCCAGGCGAGCAGCCCCGTGAGAATCCCGCCGGCGAGCAATACCAGTATCGCGACCAGCCAGGCCGAGACGTCTTCACTGATAAAACCCAGAATCTTTGGGCGCACGGGGTGCAACGACATAGGGGCAACTCACGACGCCATTGTTTCGGGGGAAAACCCCATTGGCCATGCGTTGAGTTATAGCTATTAGCCATTAATTTGGCTAGCACTGATCGGATCCAAGAGCCTTTAAAAATCAAGGCTCTGTGGATCCAACCACGGCAAGTGTCAACGCGCCGTGATTTTCCAGGCGCGGTGAATCCTGGTATTGCGGGCGAAATCCGGATCAATGGTCTGCGCGCTGATTTCCTCGACCGCGTAACGCTCGGCGAGGTTCTCCTCCAGCTGGAACTTGCGGAAGTTGTTGGAGAAGTACAGCACGCCGCCCGGGGCCAGGCGCGCCATGGCCAGGTCGATCAACTGCACCTGGTCACGCTGCACGTCAAAGATGCCTTCCATGCGCTTGGAGTTGGAGAAGGTCGGCGGGTCGATGAAGATCAGGTCGTACTCGTCGCGGCTGCTTTCCAGCCATGCCATCACGTCGCCCTGCTCCAGACGGTTCTTGTCGGAGAAGCCGTTCAGCGACAGGTTGCGCCGCGCCCAGTCCAGATAAGTCTTCGACAGGTCGACGCTGGTGGTGCTGCGCGCACCGCCCTTGGCCGCGTGCACACTGGCGGTCGCGGTGTAGCAGAACAGATTGAGGAAGCGCTTGCCGGCCGCCTCTTTCTGAATGCGCATGCGCATCGGCCGGTGATCGAGGAACAGCCCGGTGTCGAGGTAGTCGGTGAGGTTCACCAGCAGCTTGACGCCGCCTTCGCTGACCTCATTGAACTTGCCCTGCGCGGCCTGACGCTCGTACTGCTTGGTGCCGCTCTGGCGCTCGCGGCGTTTGACCACCACGCGGCTCTTGTCGACGTTCAGCGCCTGCGGGATCGCGGCCAGGGCGTCGAACATGCGTGCCGAGGCCTTTTCCGGATCGATCGACTTCGGCGCGGCGTATTCCTGCACGTGCACCCAGTCGTGATACAGGTCGATGGCCATGGCGTATTCCGGCATGTCAGCATCGTAGACGCGGTAGCAGTCGATGCCTTCGCGCTTGACCCACTTGCTCATTGCCTTGAGGTTTTTCTGCAGGCGGTTGGCAAACATCTGCCCGCCTTCGCTCAGGCGCGGCTGCTCGATCACCGGGGCCGGGGCTGGCGTCGGTTTGATCGGGTTGCCGTTCTTGTTGAACTTGCGCTCTTGCGGCTCGTTCGGGGTTTGATCGTAAGCGGCTTGCTCACGCTCGGCCTGACGCTGTTCCGGGGTCCGCCGCTCGCCGGTGACAAACTGATCCGGCAGCACTTTGATCAACAGCAGTTTGCACGGCAACGCGCCGTTCCAGAACGAATACTGTTTGTGGCTGCGAATGCCCATGCGCTTGCCCAGATCCGGCGCGCCGGTGAACACCGCCGCTTCCCAGTTCAGGCAGGCCTGACGCAGGCGCTCGCCAAGGTTCTGATAGAGGTAAAGCAGGCTGGCTTCGTCGCCCAGACGCTCGCCGTACGGCGGGTTGCAGATCACCAGACCTTTCTGGTTCTGGTCCGGACGCGGCTCGAAGGTCGCGACTTCGCCCTGATAGATCTTGATCCACTCGCTCAGACCGGCGCGCTCGACGTTGTTGCGACCCGGTTGAATCAGACGCGGGTCGGCTTCGTAACCGCGAATCCACAGCGGCGGCTTGGCCAGACCGGCAGCGGCACGCTCGACGGCTTCTTCATGGAGTTTTTTTCCACAGCGCCGGGGACGTGCCCCCAGCCAGGCGGTGAAGCCCCCACTGCTCACGGCGCAGGTTCGGCGCCATGTCGGCGGCGATCATCCCCGCTTCGACGAGGAACGTACCGACACCGCACATCGGGTCAGCCAGCGCGCCGCCTTCGGCCGCAATGCGCGGCCAGCCGGAACGGATCAGGATTGCTGCGGCGAGGTTTTCCTTCAGCGGTGCCGCGCCCTGCTGCAGGCGGTAACCGCGCTGGTGCAAGCTGTGACCGGACAGGTCGAGGGACAAAATAGCTTCGCCGCGATCCAGGCGCAGGTGAATGCGCAGGTCCGGGTTGAGCTTGTCGATTGACGGACGGTCGCCTTGCGGGGTACGCAGTTTGTCGACGATGGCGTCTTTGACTTTCAGCGCGCCGAAGTGGGTGTTGTCGATGCCCGAGCCGTGGCCGCTGAATTCGACGGCCAGAGTGCCGTCGGCGAGCATGTGATCCTGCCACTCGACGTCAAGCACGCCGTGGTACAGGTCTTCAGCGTCTTTCATCGGAAAGCGCTTGAGCACCAGCAGCACCCGGTTGGCCAGACGCGACCACAGGCACAGGCGATAAGCGGTTTCCATGGTCGCCATGCCACGCACGGCGGAGGTGTGCTCGCGGGCCTCTTCAAGGCCAAGCCCGACGGCTTCCTCGATGAGCAGGCCTTCAAGGCCTTTGGGGCAAGTGAGGAAGAGTTCGAAACGATCGGACATGGTATTTCCAGAGCCTTTGGCTAGTGAACCGGCAACGCATTGCCGGTCCGGTTTTCAATCAGGCGCTTTTCCAAAAGAACGCCCGCGTGGCACGAAGGTGTGCCGTTCCATCCCCGCTGCTCGGGTTAAAAGAGCTTAGATGCCGGGACAGATAAAAAAGTTGATGAAACAAAAAGTCTTAAAGCGACCCTTCGTCGCATATTACCCAAGCGCAAACGTGGGTCATTCTCACTAAAGGATTAACCCCATCATCCAGCGCGGGGCTGATCATACCGGGGTTTGCTGCAGAAACCTTCATGAAACCCGTCGTTACTTATGGCTGTAGCACTACTTTCGTTACGTCCTTATGACAAAACGATCATTCCCTCGGTGTGACTCATTGGTTAGAACTGACCACAGGTTGACGTCGCAACGGCGTCAACACCTTGGCTCGCCACGCCGGCAGCGAGCCGCCCAACGGCAGAGTTTTTCTGCCAGACCTCGATTGAGGTCAACGCGACGAAAACAGTCAACAAGTGAGGGAAACACCCTATGAGAAGACTTAAGCGTGATCCGTTGGAAAGAGCATTTTTGCGCGGATATCAATATGGCGTTGGTGGCAAATCCCGCGAGCTTTGCCCATTTACTCTACCGTCGGTACGTCAAGCCTGGATCAACGGCTGGCGAGAAGGACGCGGCGACAACTGGGACGGTATGACCGGCACTGCGGGAATCCACAGACTCAACGAACTTCACGCCGTCGGCTGACACAGGGCACTTATTGCAACACGACAATCTGGATTTCTAGCGACTTACCATGCACGTCCTTCCCGGACGGCGGGCTACGGCCCAGGGGCTCCTTCGAGGAGCCCTTTTTTATGCTTGCCTGAAATGACACACATCTCATGTAGGAGCTGCCGAAGGTGCGATCTTTTTGATCTTTGCTTTTTGATTTTGAGAAAAAACAAAAGTCAAAAAGATCGCAGCCTCCGGCAGCTCCTGCACACAGCGCCCGGAGATGACGATGAAATACAGCCCCGACCAGCAAACCCTGCTTGAGCAGTACGTGAAAAAGATCCTCGCCGCGCCGGTCTACGACATCGCCGTGCGTACGCCATTGCAGGCGGCACCGGCGCTGTCCGAGGCGCTGGGCAACCGGATCCTGCTCAAGCGCGAGGACCTGCAACCAACGTTCTCCTTCAAGATCCGTGGCGCTTACAACAAGCTGGTGCATTTGAGCGATGCGCAGAAAGCACGCGGGGTGATCACCGCTTCGGCGGGCAACCATGCGCAGGGCGTAGCGCTGGCGGCGCGGGAACTGGGAATCGCGGCGACCATCGTAATGCCCTCGACCACGCCTGAACTCAAGGTGCTCGGCGTGCGAAGTCGTGGCGCCGAGGCGCTGCTGCATGGCGAGAGTTTTCCGTTTGCCCTGGCCCATGCGCTGCAACTGGCCGAGCAGACCGGGCGCACCTTCGTCTCGCCGTTTGACGACCCGGAGGTGATCGCCGGCCAGGGCACGGTGGCCATGGAAATCCTCCGTCAGCATCAGGGGCCGCTGGATGCGATCTTCGTCCCTGTGGGCGGTGGCGGCCTGATCGCCGGCATCGCGGCGTACGTCAAATACCTGCGGCCGGAGGTACGGATCATCGGTGTCGAATCGGAGCATTCGGCCTGCCTGAAGGCGGCGCTGCAAGCGGATGCGCGCGTTGTGTTGCCCAGTGTCGGAACGTTCGCCGATGGCGTGGCGGTGGCGCAGATCGGCGCTTATGGTTTTGAGGTGTGCCGGTTTTGCGTGGACGAGGTGGTCACCGTCAGCAATGACGAGCTGTGCGCAGCGATCAAGAATATCTACGACGATACCCGCTCGATCACCGAGCCTTCCGGAGCATTGGCGGTGGCCGGCATCAAGCAATACGTGGCGCGCAGCGGTGTTCGCGAGCAGACCTTCGTCGCGGTCGACTCCGGCGCCAACATCAACTTCGACAGCCTGCGCCACGTCGCCGAGCGCGCCGCGATGTGCGGCGTCCCGGCGTGATTACACTCAGGGCAGCAACGGGCGCAGGAAACTGCGCTCGTAGCTGACGATGAATTTCTTCTGCACCAGCGATTCCACCAGCGCCGTGCTTTCCGGGTCGGTCAGCGCGATGCGCCGGTAGCTTTCGTAATCGGCCAGCGAAGGAAAGCTGAACAGGCAATAAGCTATATTGCTCGCGCCCTCGGAGGGCAGGAAATAACCGTGATGAGTGCCGCCCAAGCGCTCGACGATGCCCAGCCAGGCCTTGGCATAGGCTTCGAACTCGGTCAGTTGGTACGGATCGATCACGTATCGCACATGGCAAGTAATCAAGGTTGGTGCTCCCTGTTCAGGTCATTCCGCAATGGCGGTGCCGACCTTGTCCGAAGCCGACCAGATGCGATAGCGCACCTCGACATCTTTCGGGGCGTAGATCACCAGTGGCAGCTTGCTGTTGTAGCGCAGCATGAAGCCGTCACCGACAACCGGGACAAACGCGCGTTTCTTCGCGGTGCCGGGTGGGCAGGCCATCATGGTACTCATCGGGCCGATGACTTTTTCCAGCCGGTAGAACGGGTAGCCCCAACCTTCGAGGTTTTTCTCGTCCAGTACACCACCCAGACGTTGACGATTGCAGTCGACTTCCAGGGTTTTGCCGGCGAGCACTTCAACCTGGAAATTCTCTTCCTGATCCTGTTTGGGCAGGTAGATGACTTGGCGGGTGAAGCCGTTTTCCGCCTTGGGATAGGGTGCAACGTCTTCGAGCTTGGCCGCGTGGGCGAGGGTGGACAGGCCGGCAACGAGCAGACCGATTGTCGCGCGAGCGCGTAAAGAACCCATGAAAGCCTCCTGGCGGGTGTAGGGTGGATGTCGGGCATTCTCACTGTCATCAGCGATGAATGCAAACCGGCGGCGACTTGCAAATTGCAGTGCCCAGGAGGATCGATCTTGCATTTTGCAACTGGCCAACTGCTGGCCACCGCGCCAAGTGCTTGATTTCATGAGGGTCGAAATGACCCGATGAAAGGCACGTTTTATGCGTCGCTTTGGTGCAGCGCACCGGCTTCGGGCGCCTACACTCCAATGGGCATTTCGCCGTACAACCGTTTGCCGCACCAGGGAATCAGCGGGGACACACCCGTGCAGGGGCAGCAAAAGCGGTCAACGTGAAGAGTTGATTGGCAGTTTCATCAATAAGGAGAGGTACACCATGTTTCTGTCTGCCTTGGAACTACGCAATATCATTGAAAGCAGTTTTCTGCCTAAACGCTGCCAGTGCACGCTGTCGCCCGACCTGTCGATGACCGTCAAGGTCTTCGGCGACCACCAGACTGACCAGGTTGATCTGCACGTCACGGGTATCGATGCCAGCCATCTGAATGGCTGCCGCGAGATCAACGACCTGATCGCCGGCCTGCGTTCGGATCTGGCGCAACAGACCACGCAGTCGCATTACAGCCCACGATCCAGAGCCGTTTAACTCACGGTTTCACCCAGTTCGACCGTCACGCGCCGGGCCTGCACAAAGCCGAGGCCCAGCGCGAACTCGACCAGCACCGCGAGCAAAATCCCGGGGCCGGCATGGCCGTTCAGCCATTCGCCAAACCCTAGCACCGCCAGACCAAAACAACCGACGATAAACCCGTTGCTCAGGGCATTGCGACCCAGCGACGGCGGCGCGCTGCGCACCAGATAAAACATCACCCCCAACGCCGCAAACAGCACCGCACTGCGCCGCGCGACAAAACCTACCGAGCTCGAATACTCAATGCTCCAGATCGCCAGCAACACCTCCGGGAAAAAGCCCCAGGCCAGCGCCAGTACAGAACACAACGAAGCGGTGATGATCGACAATGTGCGAAACGACAACTGCATGGCGAGTCCTTGCGGCAGTAAGAAGGGATCCCGAGCATAACCCGCGATGCCTTCATCGCCTACCGCAAAGCCGCAAATCAGAGCCTTCTGTCAGTTCTGGAAGTTGCAAGCGTCAGACATTTTCCGATAGGTGATTTCCGCCGGCTTGCCGGCATTGTCGATGTACTTCATGTCAGCGGTGATGACCTTGCACTGCTGAGTCTGTGGCTCGGTCAGCGAGATCACTTTGTTCACATGCAACGGCATGCCGTACTGGTAGGGAACGGGCTTGGTCGTAGCGGTGGTGTCATTGGCCTGAGCCAGCCCGGCGAACGCGCTGCAGGCGAGGGCGGAGGTGAGCAATAGCGTGCGAATGTTCATGAATCAGACTCCCGTGCGACGGAATAAACGTTCGGCGCCATACGGCCGAACCTGCCGCACTTGGCGCCAGCCAGGGGCTGAGGTGTGCGGTTCAGTAAAGTCTTGGACTGCGGCGTTAAGCGATGGTTAACCGGGCTGAACGCCGGCTGTCTGGCAGAGGGATGATTTCTCGGGGATGCGGTGCCGATTCCTACAAGGGGTGGTGCCTTGTCTGCTTTCGGCGGCGGGAGCGGGGCGGTTATGGTTTGGCGTCGCTGCAAAATCAGCGATTCGGGTTTGGTCACCTGAGAATAATCGATTGCATATGTGCCATTATTTGCACCGCGGAGTTCTTTGACCGTGTAGTGCATTGCTGTGGTGGCCGTGTGCAGGACGCCTTCGGGCGAGCTGAGTTGATTGTTCTCGGTTGACCAAGCCTGTACACGGTCCGCCTCCCATCGTTTGGTCACGGTGCTGGCGGGTTACTTTCGAAACAATCGAGTAATCAATATGCTTACACCAAATCCGCTCCCAAGCCGTTATCACCCGCTCAACAGCGGCGTCACCGACAGCGCGCCAATGGTCATCGACACCCAAGCCAACCCCCAAGACATCCTCGAGTCCGCCGTCCAGCGCATCCGCGCCTGCAGCGACCTGCTCGAAACCCTGCACTGCATGTGCTTCCGGCATGGCGATGTTCAGGACATTCCACACATTACCCATGCACTGTACCTGCTGGCGCAGGACGGCAATGATTTGCTGCAGGTGGCGCAGCAGCAGATGCTGGATTGGAAGGCGCCGGTTTGATGAGGTAAATATAGACACGGGTAGGGAGTGAGACTCGGCCCGTGTGTTAACGCATCAAAGCTTCCGTTCGGAGAGGTAGCGTATCCAGCATTTTGGCTGCCCACACCAACTCAATCCGATTGTTCGGCAGGAAGTAGACATGCAACGTGTCATCTCCCGGGCTTCGTTCAGGCAAAGCCACTTGAGTTTCGTGCCTTTCAATTTTCATTCCCTGATTTTCTTGAGCTTGAGACATGCTCAGAATCCAGACAACTTTTGCAGATTCACCGCTTATGCTCCAGCAGCAAGTTACACCTCCGTTACCACCCCATTGGTCGTTAACCCAATAACTCCCGATAGGTCGTTCCGTGTAGTTGTGAGAGGTGAGGGCTGCACCTGGCGTACGGACTCGATCATGAATAAGGGGGATCGAAAAGGCCGCCAGCAGCATCCCCACGCTGACCAATATTTTTGTACGACGCCACTGTCTGGGGCTCGCTAAGTCACGAACTCTCATTGCGCCCCTATGCTTCCAGCATTTTTATTGGATGGTCGCGTTTCAAATGGGCTAAAAAGATCCGGACTCCAGCCCAGACGTACCTTATTGCCAGGATCGAACCGAACGTGCAGATACTGGTCTTCTGACTGACGTTTTGGTAACGGAAGCTCAATTTCATGACGCTCTTCTATGGCACCTTGTAATTGCTGTTGCCGAGTCATGTCCAAGATCCAGATGATTTTGGCTGTCTCACCTCCGAAGCGAGTGCAGCACATGATTCCTCCGCCACTCATGGCGTATAAATTCCCACCCCAAAAATCGTTGACCCAGAAGCTAAATATCGGGCGCTCCATATAGTTTTCCGAGGTCATCATTGCACCTGGAGTTCGAAGCAGGCCGAGTATTTTCGGGGCGGCGTAGCAAAGCAGTAAGGCCAACACAGCTAGAGCTATTCGTCTCCGTCGGTATGTTCGTTTTCGGCGTGCGTCCGTAGCAATATCAATCAATTGCAAAAATCCAAAGGCTAAAATTATATTCCTGCGTCTGTAACGCATTTCTCCATCAATTATGAACACTAATGAATCAATGGCCCGTTTCATCTAAAGCAGCATCAAATGGGTTGTCCAGATTTGGACTCCATTTCAACTCAACAACATTGCCGGGTATAAAACGCACATGCAGATACCGATCGGTGCGTTTTTGTTGAGGTAGAGGCAATATCGCCTCATGCTCTTCTTGCCTCAGTCCCTGCTCGAACTGTTCGCCCGTAATGCTAAGGATCCATTTGACCCGAACCGTTTTTCCCTCAATTCTTTGGCAGCACGTAATTCCACCGCCGCCCATTGCGGACAAATTGCCACCCCAAAAATCATTGACCCAAAAACTGAAAATCGGTCGATCCGTGTAGTTCTCCGATGTCAGCATGGCGCCGGGTGTCCGAAGTAACCCCAGAATTTTCGGGGCGGCGTAGATGAATATCAAAGCCACCAAAGCCAGGACTATCTGTCTTCGTCGCCAGGCTCTGCGCCGGCGTGCGTCCGCAGCAATATCTATCAAGCGAATGAAGTCCCAACCAAGAGAGCGATGCCCAGACTTTGAGCCCGCGATGAGTTTTGCCTTGCTTTAGGTCGATGCACCTGAAGACTCCGCTGAAGGTTTGCGCATCATCTGCTCCAGATAGTCAGGGGCCATCCCCTTGGTTTTATTCAGGCTCGGCATGTCGAATTCCCGAACGCGGAAATACTTCGGTATTGGAGCACCCGTGCCTTTAGGTATCTGTTGGATCATGTATTGATCGTTTACGTAAAATTCGAGCAGATCTTCCACGTCGAAGCTGAGACCTTTTGGGACGGGAGCGAACCACTCGTCCAACAGCGCTTTTACTGGGGCGGAAGGGAAGCTGGTTTTCAATCTCCAGGCTTCCCGATCTACGTCTTCAAGCCAGCTGAGTTCGGCACGAAGGGCGGCCTTACCTTGTTGCGTTTGCTTGAGCGCTTGATCGCGTTTTGCTGCTTGCGCCTCGCTTTCGCTGCTCATCCCGAACGCACGGGCGATTGATCCTTGCTTGCCCAGAATGGGGCGTTGAAGGCGCTCTTCCTCGTCGTCGTAAGCTTTGTGCTGGCCCCGATACAATTCCCACAGGCCCCGCAACCTTTGAATGTATAAACGTCGGTGAGCCAAAAAGCTTTCAGCGGAGACTTTCTTGTTACCTGCATTGCTCATGTAATTTTTGCTTGCACCAATAGCGCTGGTGCCATTGATATGATCATTGAGAACAAAATATTCTGCCGCGTCCGCATCAGCTTCATGCAGTTCATTTAGAGAAAGAAATGGCACTCCGGCGCGATAAGCAGCTTGGTACATCTCGTGTAGGCTCACCAATTGAAGCTCGGTGCTATGAGGGACTTCTCGTTTTTTTAACCCGCCTCCAACGTCATAACTTGTGCCTGGTACCAACCGTTCTTCCCATTTCGGGGTCGAAGTGCCGGTTCCGATCAGTCTAGAGCGTCGGGAGTCTTGACATTCGTGTGCAGCCACGAGGTGGAGGGCAGACTTAACTGGGCCTGCCAGACATTCTCCATCATCGACAGTATTTACGAATGGGACCAAGTATTCCAGGACGATGGAGCTTTCGCCGCTTCGATCCACAGAGTCGAACAAGCCGGCAAAAATAACTTCAAGTTTGACACCTTTAAGAGTGGTCGTGCCAGGATCGCACTCTTCAAACAGCTTATGAATAAATGCACGGGACAAGCTTGCGCCGAAATCAAACCCAAAAACTGAAATTGCCACACGCTTAACAGGGACGCCCGTCTTGGCTTTTGTTGACTCGAGGGTATCTTCAACAACTTTAAATGCAGCTTCAAGCCGTGTGTCAACACCTGTTTTCAGGTAAGTCGCTGTTATTTCGTTATCGCGCGTAATTGCGAAAATATCAAACGCTGCTGGTGCGGCAGCTTTGATCGCGCCTGTAATGATGTTGCCGACCTTGAGGTTGTTAAGTAAGGCTTCCCACCATTTTTTACCTGTCAGAACATCTTTGACAGCATCTAATGGGCTGTTCTTTGCTGTGTCTTCAGGCGATTTGACTGCGCTATCCATAGCTTTGCTCAAAGCGCCATCCAGCCCTGCGCCGCTCAATTCGGCACCACCGCCAAGCGTGGAGTCAAACTCCGTGGCCAAGCCGGATATGTAAAACCTTCTAATTACTTCAGCCGTTTCGGTTTTTTTCTTCTTGTCATCGGGATGAGCGATGAATAAGCGGGCTACGTTGCTCAGGCAGTTTTCCTTGAGGTCACTAATTAAATTTCGACCGAACCCATCAAAGAAAAAGCTTAAATGTAATGTTGTTTCGCAAGGCAAAACTGATTTTTTTTGACCCGCTTCGCAGGCACTTGCCTTTGTACTTATTGACTGCGCGCGATCCAGGTTATCGGTGCCACTCATTTTCTGCCTCCTTGCGCTGTATTGCTTTCCAAATCAGGGACTTCGTCGAATGGACTGATAAGGTTGGGGCTCCACTTTAGTTCCACGATGTTGCCAGGAAGAAAGCGGACATGAAGATAGACGTCATTTCGCTTGCGCTCAGGAAGAGGTAATGTTCGCTGATGCTCTTTCTTTTTTTACTCCCTGACGGAGTTGCTCTCCGGTACGGCTGAGAATCCAGGTGACTTTAACAGTAGGACCCTCGATCCTCTGACAGCACATTACTCCGCCGCCACCCATTGCAAATAAATTGCCTCCCCAGAAGTCGTTTATCCAAAAGCTGAGAATGGGGCGATCCATATAGTTTTCAGACGTCAACATCGCGCCCGGTGTACGAAACTGGTTATAAAGATACGAACCTATAAAAGGCATCAGTAATACGAATATCCCGATGGCAAGATTGCGGCGTCGCCAGATTTTTTGCCGCTTGGTATTCATGGCCATGGTCATTTACGAAAATCCTTCATCCAGCAATGCATCTTGAATATTCAAAAAGTGTGGGACAAACAGAATGACTGATTTGCAGGTTCATCACCCAACTCACTCCGACAACTCTCTCAACACCACCCCAAGCGGCAGCTTCTCTCCAACCGCTCGCGCTTTGGCCTTTTCCCACATCGGCCAGTTTCCTGGGAATTCGCGATCCATCAGTTGCAGGCTGGCAAACAGGCTGACGTCTTCGGGGTCGGTCAAACCTTCTCCGCGGCCCGCGTCCAACGCTTCTTTGACCTGTTTCAGCCGTGCACCGTGGCAGGTGCTGCTGAATACTTCCGGCGCTTCTTTTTCCAGTTCGGTGGTGAGGCTGTAGGGCAGGGGATCAATCTCCATGTCCGTCCACAGCTTGCCATCCAGAAAGATCGGGTCGTATTTGCCGGGTTGTTCGAGGTTGAGTCCTTTCAGACACTCCCATTGATCCTCTTCTGCGGGCACCCACCATTCTTGAAGTGGGCCAAAGAGCCACGCATGCCACGAAAGATCGTCACGGGCGTACAGCATCGGCAGCACTTCCGGTGCGTAACTGCGGATCATCAGCACTTCGCCCGCCTCATTTTTTGCCAATAACGCATCACTCAGATGAGCGGCGAGCTTGTCGGCGGAACACTCGGTGCGAATCCAACTGGCCATGGCGGTACAGCCAGTAAAGTATTCGTGAGCGAGAAAAGCCTCGAATTCCATATGACTGACGTCGACCAGCCACGGGCCGTAGTTGCGCAGTTCGGCGAACTCCGGTTGCACCATCAAGGGTCGGCGTGACGGGTCAGCATTGAGAAACTGCAACCGGGCGGGTTCTGCCAGCAGACCGATTTCAACGATGGCGAATAGCGACTGAGCGTTCTTTTGCGCTTCGCTCCAAGCGTTCGCGGCATCACTCTTCGTCATCAATTGGCCCCCGACTGCAGCGCCAGTTTTTCTCGCATGGCTTTCTTCAAGCATTCAATGCAGATGCCTTTAGGTGCCTGGAGCTTAGGCGTTGTCGCCAACGATTCAGCCTGCATCATTTGATTGATGCGGGTTTGCATCAGACGTCCGGCGTTATCGATGGCCGCGAGGCCAGGAATGAACGGTGCGAGGATCTGGATGCCGGTCCCCGTGCCAGGCGCACCACCGGTATTCACCTTCACCTCAGCCCCGCTGATGGTCACTCCACCGGCATCGACCTTCACAAAGCTCCCGCCCGCCTTGGCCGTGAGTTCCATACCTCCCTCAACCACCACCTTGTCACCCGCGTGATAGTGAATCTCGGTCCCAGCCTCGACAAACTGCGCCGTACCGACTTTCACATGCTGCGTCACGCCCACCGTCAGGTGATCGTCCGCGCGCATTTCACTGATGCGATCCAGATGGGTAATCCGGTGTTCCTCAACCTTGAATTCGCTCAGGGTGTTGGCTTCAACCGTGTCATGCCGCTCATTCCCCACGCGGATCTTCTGGTCGTGCTCGATGTTCTCATCCCAATCGCGCTGGGCATGGATGTAGATCTGCTCCACACCCTTTTTGTCTTCAATCCGAAACTCGTTATAGCCCTTGCCGCCCGGGGAGCTGAGGGTTTTGAAGGTGCTGCGGGTTTTGTTCGCCGGCAGGTCGTAGGGGACGACGTTTTCCTTGTGGTACAGGCAGCCGGTGACGAGTGGCTGGTCGGGGTCGCCTTCGAGGAAGGTGACGAGGACTTCCATGCCGATGCGCGGGATGGCGATGCCACCGTAGGCCGCGCCGGCCCAGCCGCTGGCGACGCGTAGCCAGCAGGTGGTTTTTGTCGTCGGACTGGCCGTCGCGGTCCCAGTGGAACTGGACTTTGATGCGGCCGTACGGGTCGCAGTGGATCTCTTCGCCGGCCGGGCCGGTGACCACCGCGGTCTGGCTGCCGAGGACTTTTGGTTTCGGGTGTTCGAGGGCAGGGCGGTAGTGCGCGTCCCACGGGGTGGCGAGGAAGCTGTTGCGGTAGCCCTGGTGGAAATCGCTTTTGTTGTCGGTGACGTCGCTGGTGACGTTTTCACCGAGCACCTGCGGTTGTTTGCCTTCGTGGAAGACTTCCAGCAGCAGCCACAAGTCGTTCCATTCGGCGCGCGGGTGTTCGGCCAGGGTCAGGAAATGGCCGCTGGTCAGGGTTGGTTCGTCGCCTTTGCCTTCGGCGAGTTTGTAGTCGCTGCGATGGCGTTCGAGGGCGCGGGTCGAGAGGAATTTGCCGCGCTCGCGGGTGGTGAAGCGGCCGGGGTAATCGTAGTCCTCAAGGTCCGGGGCGAACTCGGATTTGACCGCGCCTTCGGGCAGGATCTTCGGTTTTTCGAAGTCGTAGTCGCGGCGGCTGACGCGGGTGGTGCGGGTTTCCAGGCGCAGGTTGAAGCGTTTGATCACCGGTTTGTCGGCGCTCATGCCGGAGTCTTGCTGGTAGCTCACGGCCTTGAGTTTGCGGAACACCGTCTGATCGTCGCCGAACACCAGTTTGTGCCCGCTGCTGCTGTGCTGGAAGTGGAAGTGAATGCCTTCCTCTTCGCACAGGCGCTGGATGAAATGCAGGTCGGACTCGTCGTACTGCACGCAGTAATCGCGCGGCGGGTACTCGGCGTTGAGCTGGAAGCTGTAGGCGTCGGCCAGGATGCCGCGATCTTCGAGGACCTGGGCGATGATTTTCGGCACGGTGAGGTTCTGGAAAATCTGCTGGTCATGGTTGTGCCGCAGATAGGCCAGTTGCGGCACCAGGCTGATGCTGTAACGGGTCAGGGTCTTGCCGGAATCGCCTTGTTCGATGCGATACACCAGACCATGAATCTTGCCTTCGCCGGTGGCGCCGAAGGTCAGGACGCCGGGCTTGTGCAGCAGCTCTTCGAGTTTCAGGTCGGGGCGGGCGCTGACCAGTTCGAGGTCGAAACGGAAAGGCTCGTTGAGGGCTTCGCGACCGGTGAAGCTCAGCACTTGCAGGTCGGCGGAGGCGCCTTCGAGGGTAAGGGTAATGTGGGTAGCGTTGGCGTCCAGCATGCCTTGAATTCCGTCCATTGAATAAGCAGGTGACGGATGATGGAGGATTAGACCGCCTCGTTCAAGGCGCAAATGCCGTAGGGAAGGGACCCGCAGGTATAGGGAAAACCCCTATGACGGCGTTTTCACCCAATGAAAACGGGGGCTTAGCAGTCGTGAGCCACTGGCCGGCACCTGGTTTGAGCCCATCGCAGGCCGAAGAATCGCCAGTCAGTTTCAGACTAAAGTCGCCTTCAGGCCGTCAAAGCCATCTGCCATCATTGTC
>NZ_JABULD010000516.1:0-7206 GCF_014060985.1 Pseudomonas sp. MD195_PC81_125 | reverse complement strand
AATGTCTCCGCCCGTTCAAGACGTCTGTGTCCCCGACCGAGAACCTGTGGGAGCTGGCTTGCCAGCGATGAACGATGACGCGGTCCCCGATCAGAACTCCAGCGTGCTGGAGAGCGAAATCTGCCGCGAATCGCCCATCGACACAAAGAACCGGCTCGCCGCCGAGGTGTAGTACGTGCGGTCGAACAGGTTCTTCACGTTGAGCTGGAACTTGACCTTCTGCCCTTCGAGTCGGGTGTCGTAAGTGGCGAATGCATCGGCCACGGTGTAGCTCGGCAGGTCGAAATCATTCACCGCGTTGCCCGCGCGCTCACCAACATACCGCGCCCCGGCACCGACCCGCAGTTGGTCGCCACCGATCACGCTGCCGAAGTCATACACCGCTGACAATGAGCCGCTGTTTTTCGCCACGTTCTGCAGGCGATTGCCTTTGTAGTCCGGGTCTTCGGTGACCTCGGCATCGGTGTAGGCATAGGCGCCGATCAGGCTCCAGCGATCGCTCAACTGGCCGGTCAGGTCCAGTTCCAGACCACGGGAACGCACCTCGCCCGCGGCGCTGTAGATCGTGGTCGGGCCTTCGGCGTTGGCCACCAGCACGTTACGTTTCTTGATGTCGAACAGTGCAATGTTGCCGGTGATGCGCCCCGGCATATCCAGACGCGCCCCCAATTCCCACGACTTGGCTTCTTCCGGCGCAATACTGCCGTCGAGCACAGTGCTGCTGCCGCTGAGCGGGGCGATGGTCGAGTTGGGTTTGAACGATTCGGTGTAGCTGCCGTAGAACGACAACTCGTCGGTGTAGCGATACACCAGACCGGCGCGCGGCACGAACTTCTGCCCGTTGCTGTCGGTGTTGGCCTTGAACGGCACGCCTTTGCCGGCATACTGGTCGTACTCCTGGAAGCGCCCGCCGGCGACCAGAATCCACTGATCATTGAGATGGATCGAGTCCTGCAGGAACACCGAATCGCTGCGCAGCAGATCGGTCTGCGCGCTGTCCGCCGGGCTGACCGTGGTGCCTTCGACTTCACGGCCATACACCGGATTGACGTAGCTGAAGGTGCTCAGGCTTTTCTGGCGGATCAGGTCGGCGCGATAGATTTTGCGGTACTCGTCGTCGACGCCGAACACCAGGTCATGTTGCATGCCCAGCAGGTTGACCTTGCCCTCAAGGCTGGCGGTGGTGAAGCGGTCGGTGCTGATCGCGCCTTGCGTGCCGTCCATGCTGCGGGTCAGCGTGCCTTTTTTGGTATCGATGGCGGTCACGCGCACCTGGCTGGCGTCGTAGGTTTCGCGGTTCCAGCTGTAGCCGAAGTGGGCTTTCCAGTCGTCGTTGAGTTCGTGGTCAGCCTCGAAATGGTACAGATCCGAGCGGCCTTCCATGTCGTTGAACGGCTCGTCCAGACGCTCGTTGCGCGAGATGTCCAGCGGATGGTTGGTGCGCGGATCGATGACCGTGCCCCGGTCGAACGGGGTGAGAAACTCGCGGTGTTCATAGCCGAATGACAGCTTGGTACGCTCGCCGAACCAGGCCAGCGAAGGCGCGATCAGCGTCTCGCGGTGGGTGCCGTAGTTGCGCCAGTAATCTTCGTCTTCATGGTCCAGCACCAACCGGTAGGCCAGCCCGGATTCACCCAGTGCCCCGGTGCTGTCGAAGGTGCCGCCGCTGCCATTCTTGCCGTCGCCGTAGCTCGAACCGCGCAGGGTCAGCGCGTTGTATTGGGTCAATTCCGGCTTTTTGCTGACCAGGTTGACCACCCCGCCCGGGTCCTGAATGCCGTAGAGCAACGAGGCCGGGCCCTTGAGCACTTCGACCCGATCGACCGTCGCGTTCATCCCGCGGCCCTGCACGATCGGCATGCCGTCGCGCATGATCGAGCCGTTGCGGTTGTCGCCAAAGCCGCGGGTCATCACCGAGTCCTGAGTGCTGCCCAAGGTGTTGCCCTGGGTGATGCCGCTGACGTTGGCCAGCGCATCGTCGAGATTGCGCGGGGTCTGATCGCGGATGACCTGGGCCGGAATCACGTTGACGGTCTGCGGAATCTCCTGCAGCGAAGCCGAGGAGCGCATCACCGAACTGGTCTGCGGCGGCTGGTAGCTCATCGACTCGTCGCGGGTCGAGGTGATGGTGGTGGCGCCGAGGTTAAGCGCACCGGCGGTGGGCTGCGGTTCCAGCGCCAGGGTGTGGCTGTCGGTGCGGCGGAAGGTCATGCCCGAACCGCTGAGCAGGCGTTGCAGCGCTTGTTCGGCGCTCATCTGGCCGCTGACGGCCGGGGCGTTGATGCCGTACGGTGCCTCATCGGTGTAGACCACGCTCTGCCCGGTGACGCGGCTGAAATCGCTCAGGGCCTGGGGCAGCGGTTTGGCGCTCAGGGAAAAATTGAACTGCTTCTGCGCGGGGCTGCTGACGGCTTCCGCGGCGAGTGCAACGCTCATCGGCAACAGCGCCAATGCGGAAAAACTCAATGCCGAAACGCCTAACCACTGTTTGACCGAACCCGATTTTGCCCTGGACTTCATTGCTCAATGACCTGTGTAGAACCGCAACGGATGCGAATGACTCGCAGTTTCAGTCACTACACGGATGGGGCTGTGGTTTACCTCACCACAATTTTGAAAATTTTTTTGGAGATCAAAAGATCGCAGCCTGCGGCAGCTCCTACAGGGTAGCGTTGTGTCAGAACGCCATGCGCCACTGGCCTGCCACGCCGTAACTGCGGCTGTCGTTGCCGGCCTCGCCGCTGAGGCCTATGCCCAAGGTGTTGCGATCGGACAGCGTCAGGTCCAGACCGGCGTCCAGCGTAAAGCTGTTGCGATCCATCCCGGCGCCGGTGACTTCATAGCTTCTGCCACCCTTGACCAGTTGCTGGCGCGTTACGTTATCCAGATCGCCGTAGGTGTGTTTCACGCTCGCGCTCAGGTGCGGCGTCAACTGCATGCCGTTGGACAGCTGGTTGGTGTTCGTCAGGCGCAGGCCGAGGGTGCTGCTCGGATTCGCCTGGGTCTGACCCTGAACCTTGAGCGCTGCATCGCCACCTTTCTCGGTGTAGCCGTCACGTTGATAGCGTTGATAGCCGACGCTGGCGAACGGCTCGATGCTGACGTTGCCACGACCGAGGTTGTAGCCGACTTCGGCAAAGGCGTGCTGGGTGCTGGCGTCATAGCTGCTGTTGAGCCGATCGCTGAAACCCTTGAACGCAACGCGACGTTTGCCGCTGCCGTCATGGCTGCCGTACGAGGCGCCCAAGCGCAAGGCTAACGGGCCATCCTGACGCAACGCGTAGGCGCCGAGGTGCCAGCTGTCGAGATCACCGTCGTACTGCCGGGCATCGAAGCGGGTCTGCGCTTTTGCACCCATCAGGCCGACGTGCCATTGCTCGTCGATTCGCCAGTCGGACCCCATGACCAGACCTTGGGTGGAATGCTTCAGAACACTGGCGGCGTCACGATCTACCTGGCCGTCATGCCCCAGTGCCTGCAGCCAGACCCGCCCGTTGCCTTCGCCACCAGCCGCTCGGCGCGGTGCATTCCCTGAGCTCTGCGCGCCATTGCCGCTGTCCAGTTGATGCATGGCCGAAAGCATGCTGGCGCTGAGCGGATTGACGCTGCTCAGTGTGGCTTTGGCGAGGTTGGCGTTGCTGCCGGCGGCGAGTTGTTCGAGAGCCAGGCTGGCCGTCGGCTTGCTGGAGCCGAGCAGGGCCGTGACGGCAGTATTTTGAGGGGTGGCCGCGCTGATGGCTTTGCTTGTCTGGCGAAGTGTCTCAGGCTCTTGAGGTTGCTGAGGTTGCTGAGGTTGCTGAGGTTGCTGAGGTTGCTGAGGTTGCTGAGGTTGCTGAGATGGGGAGGGGGCTCGTCAATGCTCTGGGCGAGCGCCTGGCTATTCTGCGTGGTCGCAAGGTTTTCGAGCGGCACATCGTTACGGGCATAGAGCAAGCCCACTCGTTGTGCTTCGTAGTGCAGCGTCGGGGTCATGTATGCCAGAGCGTTTTCAACGGTGCCGAACTGTCCCTCAATCTGTTCCGCTTGCAGAACGGTGTGTTGGCTGCTTTGCGGATAGTCGCCGGCGGTGACGAGTTTCAGGGTGGCGTCACCCAAATGCGCGGTTCCTTTTACGACCACCGTCTGACTGTTGCCGGATGCATCCACGGCATAGGCCAGTACGGCAGAACGGGCCAGGCGCAGATCTCCCGCGATCTTGGGTGCGCCATAGACATCGTCGACGGTCATGCGTCCGTGCAGGTTCAAATGATTTACCGCACCATTCCCGGCTATATGGGCGTTTTCATGAACATCCACCGTGCCGTCAATGAGGCCCTGGTTGGTCAGGTCACCGCCAGCCGCGACAGTGGCGCCGCCATTGATCGCTCCTTTGTTGATCAGAATACCCTCGGTCACTGCCGTACCCAGAATTTGCCCATCGTTGACCAGCATTGCCTTCGGATGGACCAGTACGCCGATGTTGAAATCACCCGGTCCGCTACGGGTCCAGCTCCCGCGCCTGACCTCCAGCCCGCTGAAGTTACGGGTTTCACCCAGCACGCCTTTTTTGTTCGCGTCGAGTTGCAGCAGGTTGTCGCCCCCGCCACCGTCGACCAGACCGGCGAAACTGCCCCGAGATTGCACGGTGACAAGATCGTTGCGCCCATCGAGCGCCAGCGCTACACCCTCCTGCGCCGGATACGCTTTGCTGACCTTCAGCTGGACGGTGTCCGGATGATTGGCGAAAGCGTTGATCGCTGATTTGAATGTTTCAGTGGGTGCGGGAGAGATGGCTTGAGTGTCGGGCGGTGTGTCCTGAGCCATGGACAGATCAGCACATCCCATGGCCAGGGTAATGGCCAGTGTCAGGTGTTTGGGTCGAAAGTGGAATTGAACGGGCATCGAGTTCAGCCTCTCGTGGAAGGAGGCCAAACTCTAAGTTGGAGCCTGCAGGCACCGATGTCAGCCGGATCGCTCGGTGCTGCGGGCTGCGTCTGTTTGATCTTCGGAAAAGGGCGGCTCGACAAAGACTGGCGGATTGCGCCGTGCCGTCGCGTTGTCGTTTCCTACAAATTGAATTGCCATTAGCAGCTTGTAATGATCAGAAACTCATCTGCGACTGCCCGATCAACCCGTGGTTGCGACTGTTGCTGCCAATCTCGCCGCTGCAGGGCATTGATGGAGGGCCTTTGGTTATTAGCGGGCCGTCCGTATAGCGAGGGGTTCTTACAGAATGAAGTCGGAGGATGACTTGCATTATTTTGCGTTCAGATGATCTTAAACTCAGTTTTATCTGCATTTTGTTGCATATTGCACCGCGCCATCATTTGTTGAAATGCACTATATTGCATCTGAGGACAATGAATTCCCTGTTTAAATGCATTTAAATGCAGGTGTTGAGACATGTACAACCTGACATTACAGATATTCAGTGCTGGGAAATGGCACGACGCCATGATTCTAAGGTTCGACAATCCTGAAATGGGGTTCGAAAGTCGCTGCAGTTTCGGCTACGAGACGCCATAACTTGTCGAAAATATTGAAGCCATAGGCTCTTCGTTTTCCAAAGCCGTCAGTGCGCTGTATCCATTGGATTGGGAAGGGCGACGCTCCAGTACGCCCGCATTTGTCTATGACATTGCCCCCGCAGGAGCGGCCAAAAGATTTCTGCTTGCGCGTCTGGGGCAGGAGAAACCGGCGCATATCGGTGCCGATCTGTATCTGCTCGGCCAGAGCACTCCAGCCCCCATTGGCAATATGCGCGTAAAAGAGTCGGCCGAGGCTGTCGATGAGCGTGAGCCCATCGGATTCAAGCGTGAGGATGTCGTTCACCGCGACAGTCGCTTTTTGGAATACGCCTATGAGCAAGGCGCGGCAGTTGGTGGTGCTACAGGGGCAGGCGGTGAGGCACCGAAGCTATTGTTGGCTGAAAACAAGGCCGGCCTTTTGTACCCCGATGCGGTATTGGGCGATGAAGAGGTCAGGCAGCATTGGTTTATAAAATTTGCCAGAAACAAAGGAAGTCTGGTCGATCAAGATATCCTGCGTAGCGAGTTTCATTACTACAAGGCGCTTCAGAAACTCGGCATTGAAACGATCGCGGTTGAAGGTTTGGCATTAGAAGAAGCGAGTAAGCCGAGCTTGTGGATGCAGCGCTTTGATCGAGAAGTAACGAACGGTGAAGTCAATCGTTTTGCTGTCGAGTCGATTTATTCACTGGCTGAAGTAACGGCGCCGGGAAGTGCAATGAACCATATGGATGTCATCCGCATGCTCGCCGGGCTCTGGCGAAAAGCAGGACAGGCCAGTCAGATCCCCGCGCTGGTGACGGATTACTTACGTCGGGACCTGATCAACAAGATCCTCGGTAACTCGGATAACCATGGCCGTAACACCGCGATAATTCGCCAGGAAAGTTCGTTTCGTCTGGCGCCGATCTATGACTTGGCCCCGATGGTCATGGATGACGAGGGTGTGACCCGGACAACCAAATGGCCAAAAGATCTGGAGAGGGCGGGAGAGGTCGATTGGCGGGGAGTGTGCCGCGCATTGGCTGATATCACCGATCCCAAAGACCCTTTGGCAGGCTTGACTGACGCATCAGATCCTTTCGAACGCTTGCGTGAAGATGCCCAGCGTCTGGCGGCGCTCCCCGACATATTGACGGCGAGCGGTTTGCCCGACAGAACGATGAACCACCCGGGAATCCACCTGAAAAATCTGGAGCAACGCTTGAAAGAGTGGGATCTGAAATGAGCATGACGGTAGCCGAGCGCACGGTACTCATCGAAAACATTCAAGAGGCGCTGGCCCAAGGGACACTGGAGGTCGGTGAAGCGGTTCGCCGACTACGCGTGGAAGTGACCGGTCTGCATCAAACCCAGTTTGCCAGAATGTGCAAAATATCGGTTCGCACGCTGGTGCATATCGAGCATGGCGAGGGCAACCAGACATTGAAATCGTTGAATGCGGTGTTTCGTCCGTTTGGACTGAAAATGGGCGTGGTGCGGATCCGACGAGAGGTCAATTAAAACCCGACGCTGGCGCAAGGTGCTGGTTAACCTAGCTACGCCGCACATAAGCCTTGCCATAATGCCGCTCCATGCGCGCCTGAATCAGCTCCAGACCGATCGACATCAGCCAGTAAATGATCGCCGCCGTGGTCAGCATCTCGATGTAGCGGTAGCTCGAGCGTCCGTAGGACTGTGCCAGAAACATCACTTCCCC
>NZ_JABULD010000212.1:0-3867 GCF_014060985.1 Pseudomonas sp. MD195_PC81_125 | reverse complement strand
GGGATTTATCCCCGATCGGCTGCGAAGCAGTCGTCAAACCGGCAGATGCGGTTCGAGTTTGAAATGTTGGGGCCGCTTCGCGGCCCATCGGGGATAAATCCCCTCGCCACAAAGCTCCCTCGCCACAGAGTTCAGTGTGTTGCTTTTAGTGCTGCAGGATTTTCTCGAGGAAATGCTGCGCGCGTTCGGAGCGGGCGCTGATGTCGCCGAAAAACTCCTCTTTCGGGCAGTCTTCGATGATCTTGCCGGCATCCATGAAAATCACCCGGTCGGCCACTTTGCGGGCGAAGCCCATTTCGTGGGTCACGCACATCATGGTCATGCCTTCCTGGGCCAGTTGCACCATCACGTCGAGCACTTCGTTGACCATTTCCGGATCGAGCGCCGAGGTCGGTTCGTCGAACAGCATGACGATCGGGTCCATCGCCAGCGCACGGGCAATCGCCACACGCTGCTGCTGACCGCCGGACAGTTGCCCCGGGTGCTTGTGGGCATGCGCCGACAGGCCAACGCGTTCCAGCAGTTGCAGACCTTTTTTGGTCGCTTCTTCTTTGCTGCGGCCCAATACCTTGATCTGCGCAATGGTCAGGTTTTCGGTAATGGTCAGGTGCGGGAACAGCTCGAAATGCTGGAACACCATGCCGACGCGCGAGCGCAGTTTCGGCAGGTTGGTCTTCGGGTCGGCAATCGAGGTGCCATCGACGACGATGTCGCCTTTCTGGAACGGCTCCAGCGCGTTGACGCATTTGATCAGGGTCGACTTGCCCGAGCCCGACGGGCCGCAGACCACGATCACTTCGCCTTTCTTGACCTCGGTGCTGCAATCAGTCAGCACCTGGAAGTCGCCATACCACTTGTTGATGTTCTTGATGGAGATCATACGGCAAACCTTTTTTTGCAGACGCTTGACCAGCAGCGAGGCGGAAAAGCTGATGATGAAGTAAACGACACCGGCAAAGATCAGGAACTCGTTGGAACGACCGATGATGTCGCCGCTGGAGCGGGCGGAGTTGAGGAAGTCCACCAGGCCCACGGTGTAGACCAGCGAGGTGTCCTGGAACAGGATGATCGATTGTTGCAGCAGCAACGGGGTCATCTTGCGGAACGCCTGGGGCAGGATGATCAGACGCATGGTCTGGCCATAGGTCATGCCCATCGCTTGTGCGGCGGCCATCTGGCCTTTGGGGATCGACTGCACGCCGGCACGGACGATTTCACAGAAGTACGCGGCTTCGAACATCATGAAGGCCACGACGCAGGACGTGAACGCGCCGATCGGGGTGTCTTCGCCGGTGATCCAGCGCAGCACGAACGGTACCGCCAGGTAGAACCAGGTGATCACCAGCAGCAGCGGGATCGAGCGGAAATAGTTCACATAGGCGCCGGCTACGCGGGACAGCAGTTTGCTGGACGACAGGCGCATCAGCGCGAGGATCGTACCGAGCACGATGCCGCCGACCACGCCCATGAGCATGAGCTTCAAGGTCATGAGCATGCCGTTCCACAGGCCCGGGATCGCGGGGATGATGCCGCTGAAATCGAAGTCCATTATTTACCCCCCACGGAGATCAGGCCGGGCACCGCGACTTTCTTCTCGACCATGCGCATCAGCAGCATCAGGCTCATGTTCAGGGTGAAGTAGATCAGCGTGGCCAGGGTGAACGCTTCAAACAGGTTGGCCGAGAATTCGGCGGTCTGTTTGGTTTGCGCCAGCAGTTCCATCAGGCCGATCAGGGACGCCACGGAGGAGTTCTTGAAGACGTTGAGGAATTCCGAGGTCAGCGGCGGAATGATGATGCGGTAGGCCTGGGGCAGCAGCACGTTCCAGTAGATCTGCGGCAGCTTGAAACCCATGGCGCGGGCGGCGGATTCCTGGCCCCGCGGCAGCGCCTGGATACCGGTGCGCACTTGCTCGCAGACCCGGGCGGCGGTGAACAGGCCCAGGCACACGACGACGCTCAGGTAGGCCGAGGTGGTCGGGTTCAGATCCTGTTTGTACCAGTCCTGCAGGTTCTGCGGCAGCAGGTCGGGCACCAGGAAGTACCAGATGAACAGCTGAACCAGCAGCGGCACGTTGCGAAACAGCTCGACGTAGCACGTCGCGATGCTCGACACGAGGCGGCTCGGCACGGTGCGCATGACCCCCAGAATGGAGCCCAGCAGCAAAGCGATGATCCAGGCCACGACGGCGATGGCAATGGTCCAGCCCAGACCGGAAATGAACCAGTCGAGATATGTCTCGCTGCCCACGCCGGTGGACTTGAAGAACACGCCCCAGTCCCAGTTGTAATTCATTAGGGTCTCCCCTCGAAATCGATCGATGTACAAGCACCCGCTTGGGGAAGATCCTTTCCCGTCCGACGTTGAACGTCGGGCACACGCGATCGGCTCGAAAACCGCCAGGTCGAGTGTTCCACTGTAAAACCAGCAGGTAACAGACGCCTGAGGGAGGGTGGCTCCCTCAGGGGATAAGGTTAGTCAGGAATCAGATTTTTACGTCAGGCGCCGGCTTGTCGCTCGGGTTGGCGATCAGTTCCTTGACCTTGTCGCTCATCGGGAAGTTGAGGTTCAGGCCCTTTGGCGGAATCGCGGTTTCGAACCACTTCTTGTAGATCTCGTTGATCTTGCCGGATTTGTACAGGCCGACGATGGCGTCATCCACAGCCTTCTTGAAGGCCGGGTCGTCTTTGCGAACCATGCACGCGTAGGCTTCGAACGATTGCGGAGTACCGGTGATGACCCAGTCGTCCGGCTTCTTGGCCTTGGCTTCTTCGCCGGCCAGCAGGGCGTCGTCCATCATGAAGGCAACGGCGCGGCCGCTTTCCAGCATGTTGAAGGATTCGCCGTGGTCCTTGGCGGAGATGATGTTCATGCCCATCTGCTTGTCGGCGTTCATCGCTTTGATGATGCGCTCGGACGTGGTGCCAGCGGTGGTCACGACGTTTTTGCCCTTGAGATCGGCGAAGTCTTTGTAGGACGGGTTGCCATCCTTGTCTTTCTTGACCAGCAGACGAGTGCCGATTTCGAAGATGTTGACGGTGAAGTCGACCTGTTGGGCGCGTTCGGCGTTGTTGGTAGTAGAGCCGCACTCGATATCCGCGGTGCCGTTCTGGATCAGCGGGATACGGGTTTGCGAGGTCACCAGGTTGTACTTGACCTGCAGGTCTGGCTTGTTCAGGTCTTTTTTCAGGGCTTCAACGATGGCCACTTGAATGTCGTGGGAGTAGCCCACTGGCTTGCCGGAAGCATCCGCGATGTAGGAAAACGGGATGGAGCTGTCGCGGTGAGCGAGGGTGATGGTGCCGGAATCGTTGATTTTCTTCAGGGTGCCGGTGAGTTCGGCGGCGAAAACTGGTGTGCTGATCAGAGCGGCCGCAATGGCTGCGCCCAGGATAGGGGAAACGATGCGCATCAAATTTTCCTCGAATTGTTTTTTTTATGGAGCCAGTTCGTCGGCCCTTTTGTGCTTCGAATGCCTGACGGCTCCTGAAGTGTTGGCACGGCAGGCATTCGTCGAGAGAGTGTAGAGCATGAGTCGTGCCAGACCAGTCGATAGTGGCTAATGGCTTGATTTATAAGGTGATTAAAGTTTCGTGTCGGTGTTTTTCGATGAAACTGATCCGGTTATCCGAATTGACCGGGAGGTCGCGTTCGGAAATCCGAACGATCTTTAATCGCTGCTCTCGTATAGATGATCGCTCGAACCCGCATAACCTTGTAGCGAGGGGATTTATCCCCGATAGGTCGCGAAGCGGCCTTCTTCAGCGCAAAGGCGAGGACCGCTTCGCAGTCCATCGGGGATAAATCCCCTCGCCACAGGGTTAGTGGCAGACAAAGTAAGTCACGCAGCAAAAAGCCCCTGAATCT
>NZ_JABULD010000587.1:0-14683 GCF_014060985.1 Pseudomonas sp. MD195_PC81_125 | reverse complement strand
CAAAGATCAAARGATCGCACCTGCGGCAGCTCCTACAGTTACATCGGCGGCGTGACGCCGTCCTTGCCAGCGGAAATCGATTGCGCGGTCAGCGTGCCGTCCGCGCCTTGCGTGACGAACGTCACGATCTTCACCCCGACCTTGAGCAAACTCCGATCCCCTGGCATCAGGTTGACGATCGGCACGTCCTCCGGCACCAGAATCTTCTGCTGCCCGCCCTTGTAGTTGACGGTCAGCACCCGGCCATTGCTCACCACCAGATCACCGACGCTGCCATTGGTCATGCTGCTGCCCTTGGCCAGGTCGAACGGCCGATGGCCGTCGCCGCTGCCGGCCAGTTCTGGGGGGAATACATGCACTTCCAGCGCCTTGAGCGTACCGTCCTCTTGCGGCATGGCCGCCGAGCCGATGTAACTGCCGGGTTTGATGTCCTCGATATTGGCCAGGGTGACGGCGCGCACTTTGGTGTCAGCGGTCAATTGAATCACCACGTTCTCGCCGCTGTTGACGTGGACTTTCAACGAGTCAGCGCTGACTCCGGTGATCTCGCCGCGTACGCCGATCCGCATCCCCGGGGCATCCGCAGCCTGTACTGCGCTGGCGCCAAGCAGACCGATCAGGACAATCGTGGTGATGTGACGCAGCAGCCGACGCAACATGGCAATCCTCCGTTGGTAAACAGTTGAACAGCAGCGGTAAACATAAGCACGCTATCGAAGAAGATGTAAGTGAATGTATCATCGACGCTCTCCGGCCGGACGCAAGGTTCGCCGATGGACGACACCGCGCTTGAAGCCAATCATTCCGCAACGGAATAACTGCTATCGATACAAGGCTTCTACCGCCACGTCGGTGCGTCCCTTAGCCTCACCGCATTCCCTTTCGCTGGATCGAGAAACCTTATGAACGCTACAACTCACGCAATGACCCGAGGCATGGTGCTGCTGTTCGCCTTCTGCTGCGGTGCCATCGTCGCCAACATCTACTACGCGCAACCGATCATTGGTCTGATCGCGCCGGACATCGGCCTCTCCGACACCATGGCCAGCTTCATCGTCTCGCTGACACAGATCGGTTATGCGCTGGGTCTGTTTTTCCTGGTGCCGCTGGGCGACCTGCTGGAAAACCGCCGACTGATGATCATCACCACCGTGGTGGCCATTGCCAGCCTGCTCGGCGCGGCGTTCACCAGTCAGCCGAATGTGTTCTTGCTGATCTCGTTGCTGGTGGGCTTCAGTTCGGTGTCGGTGCAGATCCTGATTCCGCTGGCTGCACATCTGGCGCCGGAAGAATCCCGTGGCCGGGTGGTCGGCGGGATCATGGGTGGCTTGCTGTTGGGCATCCTGCTGGCAAGACCGGTATCGAGCGTCGTCGCTGACCATTTCGGCTGGCGCGCGATGTTCATGATTGCTGCGGCGTTGATGGCAGCGATCAGCGTGGTGCTGGCGCTGACCGTGCCCAAACGTCAACCGGATCACAGCGCCACATACGGCCAACTGATCGGCTCATTGTGGACATTGCTGCGCCAGCAACCGGTGCTGCGTCAGCGCGCGTTTTATCAGGGTTGCATGTTCGCCACCTTCAGCCTGTTCTGGACCGCCGTGCCGTTGGAGCTGGCGCGTAACCATGGCCTGTCGCAGAGCGAGATCGCGATCTTCGCCCTGGTCGGCGCCATCGGTGCCATCGCCGCGCCGATCAGCGGACGCCTGGCGGACGCCGGCCACACCCGCATCGCCTCGCTGCTGGCCATGCTGTTCGCCAGCCTGAGCTTCCTGCCCGCCTTCATCCACCCGGCCTACAGCGTCATCGGCCTGGCCGTGACCGGCGTGGTCCTGGATTTCTGCGTGCAGATGAACATGGTCCTCGGCCAACGTGCGGTCTATTCGCTGGACGCCAAAAGCCGTGGTCGCCTGAATGCGCTGTACATGACCAGCATCTTCATCGGCGGCGCCTTCGGCTCGTCGGTCGCCAGTGCGGTGTATGAGCATGGCGGCTGGTTGTGGATCGTGATTGTCGGCAGCGCCTTCCCGCTGCTGGCGCTGGTGCGGTTTTTGAGTGCTTCGCAACGTGGTTCATTGGCAACCGCTTAAGACGTCAAAAGCATCGCAAGCAGGTTCGCTCCCACAGGTTGTTCACCGGCCCCATGGGAGCGATGACGCTCAATACCGAACCAGTTTCTCCATCGCCGCATCCGCCAGAAACGAAGAACGGCTTTTGACATTGTGTTCACGCACATAGCGATCAATGCGCTGGATCACATAGCCTGGCAACGTCACGTTGACCTTCTCTGTCTTGCCCATGTACGGCGAGATATCCAGCTCAAGCATGCCCCAGCCCATGTCGGCAAACTCCGGGTTATTGCGATGGGTCGCTGCCGACGTCGGCATGGGAATCGATTCGCCGTCTGCCGCCATCTCCTGCAGCATGAGATGGGCGACTTCAACGGCTGCGTTGTAAGCGTCCTCGAAGGTATCCCCAGCCGTGACGGCGCCGGGAATGTCGGGTATCTGAATACCGATGGCGGTGTCGTCGTCACCCCATTCGATGCAGATCGGATATTGCATTATGGATCTCCCTTGCAGCTGGCTGGCGGGTGGTGCAACCCGGCACGCCTCCTGATGCTTTTGACCGTCCCCAGCGGCAAATCCTTTTTCGGGTGGGGAACGGGAATGGTGTACGGGTTGTAACGATGCCTGAAGATGTGATGACTGCCGGTGACTCGATCCAGCGTCCAGCCTGCCTCCTCCAGCTCCTTGATCAATAGCCTGCTTTGCACCTACCGCCTCCTTGCTCCGGCCGAATAAAAGTAACTCTAGAGTTATCTTTACTCAAGCACATGAATCTGCAGAACGACGTTCGGTTGTTTTACCGCATGTGATCGATGGCACAGTCTTGTCCACGGATTAAACTCAGCGACTCGCAAAACTACATCCTGGCCAACACCCTGTTCCCCTGTGGGAGCGAGCCTGCTCGCGAAAGCGGTCTGATATTCAACAAATGTGCTGGCTGATCCGACGCCTTCGCGAGCAAGCTCGCTCCCACAGGGCTCCTCTGAATGCTTGAAGATTGCACAAGGACCTGAGATGGACCGCCTCGCCGCCATGGAAACCTTCGTCTGCGTCGTCGAAACCGGCTCGTTTTCCGCCGCCGCGCGACGCTTGAATATCGGCCAGCCCGCCGTGTCGAAAACCATCGCTCAGCTGGAAAAGCGCCTGGCGGTCAGCCTGTTGCTGCGCTCGACCCGTGGCCTGACGCCAACCGAAGCCGGCCTGGCGTTTTTTGAGCGAGCCAGACGCGCCCATCGATGAAGCCAACGAAGCCGATAACGCCGCCCGTGGCAGCGCCGGCGGTTTGCGCGGCAACCTGCGGATCAGCGCGGCGGTGACTTTCGGACGCCTGCATGTGGTGCCGCAACTGGGGGCGTTTCTCGCTCAGCATCCGCACCTGAACATCGACCTGATGCTCGATGACCGCAACATCAATCTGGTCGAAGAAGGCATCGACGTCGCCCTGCGCATGGGGCCGCTCAGTGACTCCAGCCTCACCGCGCGCAAAATCGCCGACTGCCGCCGCGTGGTGCTCGGCAGCCCGGCCTACTTCGCCCGCCACGGTGAGCCGTGCTGCCCGACCGATCTGAATCAGCATCAAGGCATTGTCTACAACCTCAGCGGCGGCGCCACCTGGACCTTCACCAAAGGCCGCGAACAGCAGACACAAACCTTGACCGGCCGCCTGCGGGTCAGCGCCGCCGAGGGTTTGCGCGCAGCCGTGCTGGCCGATCAGGGCCTGACCATCGCCTCGCAATGGATGTTCGCCCCGGAGCTGGCAAGCGGCGCGGTCAGGGCGGTGATGGATGATTGGCGTTTGCCGGATCAGGATTTATGGGCGGTGTTCCCCACGGGTCGGATGGTCAGTGCGAAGGCGCGGGCGTTTGTGGAGTACATGGAAAACTTGCTGACACACCTGAACTGAACCAGCGCCCGTTTCGTTTATTGCGTTTTTCGTTTAATTCGAATAACGTTCCAGCATCTTATTCAGAATGCTGGAATTCATTATGTCGATTGTCCTCCACCCCTCTCTCAACCTCCCGGTGGAGCGCGAAGTCCAAGCCGCCATCGAAGGCAAACGCGCGCTCGCCGCCTATCTGGCGACCCAATTCGAAACACAGCACATCCAGATTTTTGACGAACAGAACCAGGCGCATCAGGTCGAGCTTCCGACGTCGGCACTGCGGCTACTGATGGATATTCTGGCGGAGCTGGCTGAAGGAAACGCCGTCAAAGTCGTACCGGTGCATGCCGAACTGACCACTCAGGAGGCCGCCGACCTGCTCAATGTCTCACGCCCGCACCTGATAAAACTGCTGGAAAGCGGCGAGTTGTCCTACCACAAAACCGGCAAGCACCGACGTGTGCGTTTCGCCGATTTGATGGACTATAAAACCCGGCGCGATACCGCCAGCGAGCAGGCAATGGCGCTTCTCGCGGAGCAGGCACAGGCTTTAAGGACAGGATACGAGTGAGGCATTCCCCTTTCACCGCTGTATACGATGCATGTGTTTTGTACCCCGCCCCGCTTAGAGACTTGCTGATGTGGCTCGCGCTTTCGGGGCGATTTCGAGCCCGATGGACCCAGGAGATTCACGGCGAATGGAAACGCAATTTATTGAAGAAGCGAACCGATCTGACGATGGAGCAACTGGATCGCACGTCCGAGCTTATGGATCGTGCGATACCCGATGCCTGTGTCTGTGACTATGAAGCGCTGATCACCGGGCTTTCCCTGCCCGATCCCAACGACCGCCATGTATTGGCTGCAGCCATACGCTGCGGCGCTGGGGTGATCGTGACATTCAACCTGAAAGATTTTCCCGATACCTGCCTCGCCCCCTATGGCGTCGAGGCCCAACACCCAGATGAGTTTGTCGAGAACCTGTTTCACCTTAATCCGGCAGCTGTTATCGCTGCGGCGCAACGACAGCGCCAACAACTGAAATTTCCGCCAATGGAGATCGAGCCGTTCCTTGACCTTTTGCGGCGCCAGGGATTGGTTGAGTCAGTTCGGGCGCTTAGCGCCTACCGTGCGATGCTCTGAATACTCGTTTTGGAACACCAGACAAACAAACGGCGATCCAAAGATCGCCGCGTGCTCATCACTGCCCGAACTGTTTGCCCAACCCCGGCGGCACGCCGTGGATGTCGGTGTCTTCCCACGGGCCGTTGGGGCTGATCGAGCGGGTCCAGCCGTTGTTCCAGCGGAAGTAGGTGCGCTGGCGGTAGAAGGTGTTGGGCTGGTTGTCGAGGACGTAGACGCCGAGTTTCTGGTCCCAGTGGCTGTTGCCGCCCGGTGGCGGGGCGAAACTGGCTGAGGTGCGCGGGACTGGCTTGGACGGTTTAGCCGGGATGCTCTTGCCTGGTGTCGGCGAGGTCGACGGGGTCGGGCTCGGTTGTGACGGCGGGATGGGTGGCAGGTTGGTGGTCGGTTCCGGTCGGTGCACCGCACATGCGCTCATGCTCAAGGCCAATGTAATGACGGTGATGCGGGCGAGGCTGTGCATGGCGGTGCTTTCCTGTGGGTTCCGGGGTTATTGGTCCGGGCTGTCAATGGTCAGTGTTTGCGGCGCGGTGGTGCTGCTGGCCAGCGGGCCGCTGCGACCCACCCACTCCCCGGCGGTCGGTTGACCGGCGCGGGAGATGCGCGCAACCAGTTGGACTTCAGGAAAGTTCGACAGTTTCAACTGCGGCATCATCGCGTCGGCATCGCCCAGTTCGACGGTCACCGGCAGGTCCGCCACGGTCAGGCGCTTGGCCGCCAACGGTGCCGGCGGGCCGGAAACGGCACGGGCGAAGATGAACACGCTGTCGCCCGGTTGCACCTTGCCTTTGAGTTCGCTGGCCAGATCGACGCGCACCTTGAGCAGCGCGGCAACCTTGGCGGCCGGTGCGGCGGCGACCTTGCCGCCGCTGGCTTCAAGCCGTTCAGTGGCGCGGTTGATGCCGCCCTGCAGGGCTTCGCGGGACTTGTCGTCCTCTGGCAATTGCGCCAGCAGGCGATTCCAATAGTCGATGGCCTGCTGATAACGCTCGCCTTCAAACGCGGCGATGCCGAGCAGGCCGAGGCTGGTGACTTCTTTCGGGTCGGCTTTCAGCGCTTCGTCGGTCAGGGCCTGGAGCTTGTCCGACCATTTTTTACCGTCGGCAAAATACTGCGCCTGTGCCCACTGCCCGAGCAGCTCCGGCTGGCGACCGGCAAGGTTGGCCGCGCGTTCGAACATCTTCGCCGCGTCCGCCGGGCGATCCTGGGCCATGTAGGTGCGACCGAGGAAGTACAGACCTTCCGCCGAATCCGGTTGCGCGGCGACGGCTCGTTCCAGACGCCGGGTCATCTCTTCCATCGACTGCGGCGCCTGGGCGAACTCGCGGGTCAGCTCGACCTTGTCCGCAGCACCGAAATGCAGGTACAGCCCCAGGCCCAACACCGGCACCAGCACCGCTGCCAACAACGGCAACGGCTTGCCCAGTTTCGACACACGCGGTGCGGCAACGCCCTCGGTATCGGCGAGCAGTTCACGCGCCGCTTCCGCACGACCGCTGTCCATTTGCGCCGCATCGAGCACGCCTTCGGCCTGCTGCGCTTGCAGTTCGGCGACGCGTTCCTGATACAGCGCGACGTTCAGAGCAGTCCGATCCTCTTCACGCTGGGCGCGACGGCCACGCAAAACCGGAATCAGCAGAAAACTCAGGGCGACCAGAAGCAACAGCCCTGCGGCAAGCCAGAAATCAATCATTCTTGGTTTTTATCCAACAGTTGGTCGAGGCGCTGACGTTCTTCGGTGGACAGCGATGACGGGGTTTCGGCGCGCTGACCGCGACGACGGCGCACGATCAGCACAATCACTACCAGACCGCCAAGCAGCAGCCCGGCCGGGCCGAACCACAGCAGCGCAGTCTTGGCGTTGAGCGCCGGTTTGTAGCGGACGAAATCACCGTAGCGATCAACCATGAAATCGATGATCTGCTGATTGTCCTTGCCCTCGCCGAGCATGCGGAAAATCTCTTTACGCAGGTCAGCGGCAATCGGTGCGTTGGAGTCGGCGATGTCCTGGTTCTGGCACTTGGGACAGCGCAGTTCCTTGGTCAACTCGCGGAAACGCTCGCGATCGCCTTCCTTGGCGAACTCGTAGGTGTCGATCGCGGCATGCGCCATACCGGCCAGACTCAGGCCCAAGACCACGGCAGCGATAAAGCGCTTCATGGCTTGGCCTCATCGACCAGCGCCTGATACTTGGCTGCGAGTTTTTCGCGCCAGACCTGTTCGTCGATCACCCCGACGTACTTGTCGCGGATGATGCCCTTGGCGTCGATAAAGAAGGTTTCCGGCGCGCCGTACACGCCGAGGTTGAGGCCCAGCGAACCTTCATCGTCACGGATGTCCAGCAGGTACGGGTTGTGGAATTCGGCCAGCCACTTCAACGCATCGGCGTTGGTGTCCTTGTAGTTGATGCCGTAGATCACCACGCCGCGCTCGGCCAGTTTATTCAGCACCGGGTGCTCGACCCGGCAGGAAATGCACCAGGTGCCCCAGACGTTGACCAGTGCCGGTTTGCCGAGGATGTCGGCCTTGGTCAGGGTCTTGTCGCCCTGCACATTCGGCAGGCTGAATTCCGGGAAGGGCTTGTTGATCATCGCCGACGGCAGTTCCGCCGGATCGAGGTACAGACCGCGATAAAGAAACACCGCCACCAGCAGGAAAATCGCCAGGGGTACCAGCATCAACCAACGTCTCATGCAGCCGCTCCTTGCAGGCCGAGGGCTTCACGCACCCGGGCTTTGACCTTGACTCGATAACGCCGATCCAGCGCCGCCAGCAATCCGCCCAGACCGGTCAGCAGACCACCAAACCAGATCCAGCGCACGAACGGTTTGACGTGAACCCGCACCGCCCACGCGCCGTTTTCCAGCGGCTCGCCTAGGGCGACATAGAGATCGCGAGTGAAACCGGCGTCGATCCCGGCCTCGGTCATCATCGAACTCTGCACGGTGTACAGGCGTTTTTCCGGGTGCAACACGCTGACTTCCTTGCCGTCGCGGATCACCCGGATGGTGCCCTTGTCGGAGGTGAAGTTCGGCCCCTCGAAGTGCTTGGCGCCTTCGAAGATGAAGTGATAACCGGCCAGGTCCATCGACTCGCCCGGCGCCAGACGCAGGTCGCGTTCGGCACTGTTCTGGCTCGACAGCACTACACCGAGGGCGCACACGGCGATGCCCAGGTGCGCGATCTGCATGCCCCAGTAGCTGCGGGTCAAGGTTGGCAGGCCTTTGATCAGGCCCTTGTGGCGAGTCTTGTCGAAGATGTCGCGCACACCGGCGAGCAGCACCCACGCAGCAAGCAGGAACGTCGCGATCACCGCCCAGTTGAAATCGCCGTAAGCGACACCGGCCACCACCGCCAACGCGACGCTGCCCAGCAGCACCGGGGTCAGCATGTTCGCCAGCCACTTCACCGGCGTGTCTTTCCAGCGCACGATCACGCCGACCGCCATCACCAGCATCAGCAACGCCATCAACGGAATGAACAACGCGTTGAAGTACGGCGGGCCGACCGAGAGCTTGGCGCCGCTGATCGCATCGAGAATCAGCGGATACAGGGTGCCGAGCAGAATCATCGACGCCGCCACCACCAGCACCAGGTTGTTGCCCAGCAGCAGGGTTTCCCGCGACCACAGGTTGAAGCCGACCTGGCTCTTGACCACTGGCGCGCGCAACGCAAACAACGTCAGCGAACCACCGACCACGAACAGCAGGAAGATCAGGATGAACACGCCGCGCTCAGGGTCGGAAGCAAACGCGTGCACCGAAGTCAGCACGCCGGAGCGCACGAGGAAGGTACCGAGCAGGCTCAACGAAAATGCGGCAATCGCCAGCAACACCGTCCAGCTCTTGAACACCCCACGTTTTTCCGTGACGGCCAGCGAGTGGATCAACGCGGTGCCGACCAGCCAGGGCATGAACGAGGCGTTTTCCACCGGGTCCCAGAACCACCAGCCGCCCCAGCCGAGTTCGTAGTAGGCCCACCACGAACCGAGGGTGATGCCGATGCCGAGGAACGCCCAGGCGACAATCGTCCACGGCCGCGACCAGCGTGCCCACGCGGCGTCGAGACGACCACCGAGCAGTGCGGCGATGGCGAAGGCAAACGCTACCGAGAAACCCACATACCCCATATAGAGCATCGGCGGATGCACGATCAGTCCGATGTCCTGCAGCAGCGGATTGAGGTCACGACCGTCGGCCGGAATCTGCGGCAGGATCCGCGAAAACGGGTTGGAGGTGAGGATCAGAAACAGCAGGAAACCGGTGCTGATCATGCCCATCACCGCCAGTACGCGAGCGAGCATGACTTGCGGCAGCTGCCGGGAGAACACCGACACGGCGAAGGTCCAGCCACCGAGGATCAATGCCCACAGCAGCAGCGACCCTTCGTGGGCGCCCCATACCGCGCTGAACTTGTAGTACCACGGCAAGGCGCTGTTGGAGTTCATCGCCACGTAACCGACCGAAAAATCGTCGGTCATGAACGCGTAGGTCAGGCAACCGAAGGCAAACAGCAAGAACGCAAACTGGCCCCACGCCGCCGGCTGGGCCAGGCCCATCCACATACGATCGCCGCGCCACGCACCGAACAGCGGCACCACGGCCTGCACCAGCGCGAAACACAGCGCCAGAATCATCGCCAGATGGCCGAGCTCGGGAATAAACAGTGCAGACGTCATCAATCAACCCTCCTTCGCTGGGGTCGGTGCCGATTGACCACTGTCTTTCAGCGCTTTGGTCACTTCCGGCGGCATGTACTTCTCGTCGTGCTTGGCCAGCACTTCATCGGCCACCACCACGCCGTCGGCGTTGAGTTTGCCCAGGGCGACGATGCCCTGCCCTTCGCGGAACAGATCCGGGAGGATCCCGCGGTAGGTGATGGTCACGGCTTTGTTGAAGTCGGTGACGACGAATTTGACGTCCAGCGAGTCCGGCGAACGTTGCAGCGAGCCCTTCTCGACCATGCCGCCAGCGCGGATGCGCGTGTCGTGCGGCGCTTCGCCGTTGGCAATCTGGGTCGGCGTGTAAAACAGGTTGATGTTTTCCTGCAGGGCGCTGAGGGCCAGGCCGACGGCAGCGCCGACCCCGACCAGAATCGCCAGAATGAGGGTCAGACGTTTTTTGCGCAGCGGATTCACTTGCCGTTCTCCCGGCGCAGACGACGCGCCTCTTGTTGCAGATAGCGCTTGCGGGCCGCAATCGGTGCGACCACGTTGAGGATCAGTACTGCCAGACAGATGCCGTAGGCCGACCAGACATACAGGCCGTGGTGGCCCATGGCGAGGAAGTCGCCAAATGAAGCGAAACTCATCGCACGGCCTCCAGGCTGTTCTGCACTTCTTCTTTGACCCAACTGGCGCGCGCTTCGCGCTTGAGCACTTCAAGGCGCATGCGCAGCAACAGCACGGCACCGAAGAAGCAGTAGAACCCCAGCACCGTCAGCAACAGCGGCAGCCACATTTCAGCGGGCATCGCCGGTTTTTCCGTAAGGGTGAAGGTCGCGCCCTGGTGCAGGGTGTTCCACCACTCCACCGAGTACTTGATGATCGGAATGTTGATCACTCCGACAATCGCCAGCACCGCGCAGGCCTTGGCGGCGCTGTCGCGATTGCTGATCGCGTTGCCCAGCGCAATCACCCCGAAATACAGGAACAGCAGAATCAGCATCGACGTCAGCCGCGCATCCCAGACCCACCACGAGCCCCAGGTCGGCTTGCCCCAGATCGCCCCGGTGACCAGCGCCACGGCGGTCATCCACGCGCCGATCGGCGCGGCGCATTGCAGGGCGACGTCGGCCAGTTTCATCTTCCACACCAGGCCGACCACGCCGCACACCGCCAGCATCACGTAGATCGACTGCGCGAGCATCGCCGCCGGCACGTGAATATAGATGATGCGAAAGCTGTTGCCCTGCTGATAGTCCGGCGGCGCGAAGGCCAGGCCCCAGACCACGCCAATGCTGATCAGCAGCAACGCTGCGATGCTCAACCACGGCAGGAACTTGCTGCTGATGCCGTAGAACCACTTGGGCGAGCCGAGCTTGTGAAACCAGGTCCAGTTCATACTGTTTCCATCACGGTGCCGCTCATCGATGTGAGCGGTCTCAGGGTCTTTGCTGGTTAATTTTTAACCAGACCTCATTATTCGCCGACGCTGATCTTCAGGCCAGCCGCTATTGCAAAAGGTGTCAGGGTGATCGCCAGGGCAGTCAGGCTACCCAGCCACAGCAGATACCCGGTCGCCGGCATGCCTTGCAACGCGGCCTGCAAGGCGCCACTGCCAAGGATCAACACCGGGATGTACAACGGCAGAATCAGCAACGCCAGCAACAGGCCGCCGCGTTTCAGACCGACCGTCAGCGCCGCACCCACCGCACCGAGCAAGCTCAGCACCGGGGTACCCAGCAGTAACGACAACAGCAACACCGGCAGGCAGGCGACCGGCAAACCGAGCATCAACGCCAGCAACGGCGAGAGCAGAACCAGTGCCAGTCCCGAGAACAGCCAGTGTGCCAGCACCTTGGCCAGCACCAGTAGGGGCAGCGGGTGCGGCGAAAGGACCCACTGTTCCAGGGAGCCATCTTCGAAATCACTGCGAAACAATCCGTCCAGCGACAGCAGGACCGACAACAGCGCGGCCACCCAGACTAACCCCGGGGACAGGTTTTGCAAGACTTGAGTTTCCGGGCCGACGGCCAGCGGGAACAATGCGATGACGATGGCGAAGAAAATCAGCGGATTGGCCAGTTCTGCCGGGCGGCGAAACAGCAGGCGGGACTCACGGGCAACCAGCAGGCCGAACACACTCATACTGCCCAGTTCCCCAGATCGATATCGAGATAACCGGCCGGCATCCGGCTCAGCGTGTGGTGCGTGGTCAGCACCACCAGACCGCCGCGTTCACAGTGCCCGGCCAGGTGCTCTTCAAGTTGCGCCACGCCCTGTTTGTCGAGCGCAGTGAACGGCTCGTCGAGAATCCACAGCGGCGGGCTGTCCAGATACAGCCGCGCCAGTGCCACGCGGCGTTGCTGACCGGCGGACAGGGTGTGGCAGGGAACATCTTCGAAACCGCGCAATCCTACGGCAGCCAATGCTTGCCAGATCGCCTCGCGCGCGGCGGGTCGATGCAGGGCGCAGAGCCAGGACAGGTTCTCTTCCGGGGTCAGCAGGTCCTTGATCCCGGCGGCGTGACCGATCCACAACAGGTTGCGCGCCAGTTCGCTCGGTTGTGCGGTCAAAGGCTGACCGTTGAGCAGCACCTGACCGCTGGTCGGCTGCATCAGCCCGGACAACAGGCGCAGCAGGCTGGTCTTGCCGCTGCCGTTGGGGCCGCTGATCTGCACCATATCGCCACTGGCCAGTCTTAATTCGAGATTTTCGAAGAGCAGCCGCAGGTCTCGCTCGCAGGCAAGGGCAACGGTTTGCAGGACAGGACTGGTCAAGGGATCACGGGCCTTATACGGTTCAAGTCGGCTCTGGCGCGGCCGTTAAAGAGATGCAGGATAAATGCAATGACGGTGCGAACCAGAGAGCTGGATCAAACAATTGCTATGTTTTCTGAACGAAGCGCAAGACGCGCGGCATTATACATGGCGTGCCTTACTCCCAAGAGCGCAATTTCCTCAGGTTGTGTCCGCGTATGACAGGCGAAATGAACATCCTCCCGCTTCCGCCCACCACCCCGGCGAACACGCGCCCGCTGGTGATGAGCGGTGAGTTGCTCAAGCTGCTGACCCCGGTCGAAGGCTTGATCGGTGCCGGGCAAAGCGCTCAGGCCGAGGTGTTGTCACTCAAGCAGGCGGATCAGACTTTCCAACTGCTGCTCAAGGTGACCGTCGACGGCGGCCGCCAGACCACCGTGCAAGCCAGCAGCAACCTGCCGTTGCCGACCGGCACCAACCTGGCGGTTACTCAGCCATCGGCGGGCAATCTGGCGATCACCGTGCAACAGGCGATTGCCAGCAGCGTCGCCGCCCTCACCCGCATCGATACCGCGCAGTTGCCGGTCGGCACACTGCTGCAAGGCAAGGTGCTGACCTCGCAGACACTGCCGCAAGTGCCGGGGCAGCCGACGGTGTACCGCTCGCTGGTCAGTCTGCTCAACACCGCGCAACGTGGCGCCACGCTGGACATCGACAGCCCGACGCCGCTGCGCATCGGCACCCTGCTCTCGGCACTGGTCGAGGATTCGCAAACCCTCAAGTTCGTGCCGCTGAGCAGCCGTCAGGAGCAATTGGCGGTGAGCCAGCAACTGCTCGGCCAGCAGAGTCGCCAAGGCTCGCTGGACGGTTTGCTCAACGCCTTGCAGAACTTGCCGGCCGACGACGATCAGACCTCGCAGGATCTGCGCGCTGCCGTCGTGCGTCTGCTTGCCAATCTGCCCGATGTACAGCAGATGAGCAGCGCCAAAGGCGTGGCCCTGGCCCTGGCCAACAGTGGCGCCTTCCTCGAAGCCAAATTGCTCAGCGGACAGAATCCGGCGCTGGCCCCGGACATGAAAGCCGATCTGCTCAAGCTGATCGCGCAACTGTCGCCGGGTGTGCCAGGCAATGCCAGTTTCAACGCGATCATCGCCGCCAACACCTTGGCGCAAGCGCTACCGAGTTTCGTGCGCAACGCCCTCGGCACCCTGGGTCAGGTCAGCGCCAAACCCGTGCCGAGCAGTTTCCCGCTGCCCGACCGCCTGCTGCAAAGCCTGGACGGCGAAGGCGATCTGGAACATCTGCTGCGCCTCGCCGCCGCCGCCGTGTCGCGCCTGCAAAGCCATCAGTTGTCGAGTCTGGAACAGACCGGGGTCACCGATGACGGCCGCCTGCTCAGCACCTGGCAGCTGGAAATCCCCATGCGCAACCTGCAGGACATCGTGCCGTTGCAGGTCAAGTTCCAGCGCGAAGAAGCGCCGGAAAGAGAACCGCAACCCAACGAACGCCGCGACGAGCGCGAACCCAGACAACAACTGTGGCGCGTCGATCTGGCGTTCGACATGGAGCCGTTGGGGCCGATGCAGATTCAGGCGCAGCTGATTGCCGGCAGCCTGTCGAGTCAGCTCTGGGCCGAACGCCCATACACCGCCGACCTGATCGAAACCAACCTGTTCGCGCTGCGCCAGCGTCTGCTTGATCGCGGGCTGAACGTCGGTGATCTCGACTGCCACCTCGGCACCCCGCCGCAAGGCAATCAAACCCGTCTCGAACACCGCTGGGTCGACGAAACCGCATGAACGATTCCACTGCTCCACGTCAGGCCATCGCCCTCAAATACGACGGCAACCACGCCCCGACCCTCACCGCCAAGGGCGACGAAGAACTGGCCGAAGAAATCCTGCGCATTGCCCGCGACTGTGAAGTGCCGATCTATGAAAACGCCGAGCTGGTGCGCCTGTTGGCGCGAATGCAGCTGGGCGACAGCATCCCCGAAGAGCTGTACCGCACGATTGCCGAGATCATCGCGTTTGCATGGAATCTGAAGGGGAAATTCCCCGAGGGACAGGATCCGGATGCGCCGATGGTCGAGAAGGACATCACCGCACGCGGGGATGATTATTGAGCCTTGAAAGCAAAAGATCGCAGCCTGCGGCAGCTCCTACAGGGA
>NZ_JABULD010000191.1:0-7265 GCF_014060985.1 Pseudomonas sp. MD195_PC81_125 | reverse complement strand
CCACAGACTCAGTGGCGGTCATGGATTTTGTGGACGACCCGGACACTGTGGGAGCTGGCTTGCCAGCGATGAGGCCGGATCATTCAATAAAGAATTATCAGGCCTCAGTTGAACTCGTCACCCACCGGATACCGGCTGGCATTCAAGCTCTCCTTGATCTTGCGCAGATGCGGCTGGAAATCCACCCCGCGACGCAGGGTCATGCCGGTCGCCAACACATCCAGCACTGTCAACTGAATGATCCGCGAGGTCATCGGCATATAGATGTCAGTGTCTTCCGGCAGCGGAATATTCAGGCTCAGGGTACTGGCCTTGGCCAGCGGCGAATTCTCCGCGGTCAGGCCCAGCACCGAAGCGCCGTTCTCCCGGGCGATGCGCGCCACTTCCACCAGTTCGCGGGTGCGCCCGGTGTAAGAAATGATCACGAACAGCTCGCCAGTGTGCGCCACCGACGCAATCATCCGCTGCATCAGCACATCCGCATGAGCGGTGACGGCGAGGTTGAAGCGGAAGAATTTGTGCTGCGCATCCAAAGCCACAGGCGCTGACGCACCGAGGCCGAAAAAGTGGATTTGCCGCGCCTGGATCAACAGGTCGACGGCGCGGCTGATCAGGTTCGGATCGAGCGCCTGGCAAGCGCTGTCCAGCGAGGCAATGGCGCTGCCGAAAATCTTTTGCGTGTACGCCTCGGGATTGTCATCGGCCTCCACCGCGCGGCTGACATACGCCGCGCCACTGGCCAGGCTCTGCGCCAGTTGCAGCTTGAGTTCAGGGTAGCCGCTGACACCGAACGAACGGCAGAAACGGTTGACCGTCGGCTCGCTCACCGACGCGGCCTGGGCGAGGGCGGCGATGCTGAAGCGGGTGGCCTGCTGCGGGTTGAGCAGGATCACCTCGGCGACTTTGCGTTCGGCCTTGTTCAGCTCTTCAAGGCGACTCTGGATCTGTTCCAGTAAATTTCGCACGCGGTCCATATGGAATTCCTAATTCACCTGCGCAAAGGTGCGCCGGGCTATGCAAATTGGGCCTTTGATGTGGCCCGTGACGGTGGCCTATCCTACTGATGGCTCCGACCGACCACCACTCGGAATCTGTATTTTGCGAAAATGTTGTGGTTATTACTACATTTTCCCTTGAGTGATGCCTTGAAAAAAAGGTATTTGTAGCTTAACTTGATAAAAGAACAAACATCATGCCTTCGATTACGGTTGAACCGTGCACCTTTGCCTTGTTCGGCGCTCTGGGCGATCTGGCCCTGCGCAAGCTGTTTCCTGCCCTTTATCACCTCGATGGCGCCGACCTGTTGCACGAGAACACGCGCATTATCGCGCTGGCCCGTGAACCCGGCTCCGAGCAGCAGCACCTGGCGTTTATCGCCGCCGAATTGCGCCGTTACGTCGGCAAAGAGCTGGACGAGGCGGTGGCCGAGCGCTTTCTCGCGCGGCTGAGCTATCTGCACGTCGACTTCCTCAAGGCTGAAGACTATGTGGCGCTGGCCGAAGCGACCGGCAGCGCGCAACGCATGATTGCCTACTTCGCCACACCGGCAGCGGTGTACGGCGCGATCTGCGAGAACCTGGCGAAAGTCGGTCTGGCAGAAAACACCCGCGTGGTCCTGGAAAAGCCGATCGGCTCCGATCTGGAATCCTCGCGCAAGGTGAACGACGCCGTGGCGCAGTTCTTCCCGGAGAACCGCACCTATCGCATCGACCACTACCTGGGCAAAGAGACCGTCCAGAACCTGATCGCCCTGCGTTTCGCCAACAGCCTGTTCGAAACCCAGTGGAACCAGAATTACATCTCCCACGTGGAAATCACCGTGGCCGAGAAGGTCGGCATCGAAGGCCGCTGGGGCTACTTCGACAAGGCCGGCCAGCTGCGCGACATGATCCAGAATCACCTGTTGCAGCTGCTGTGCCTGATCGCCATGGACCCGCCGGCCGACCTGTCCGCCGACAGCATCCGTGACGAAAAGGTAAAGGTACTCAAGGCCCTGGCGCCAATCAGCCCGGAAGGCCTGACCACGCAAGTGGTGCGCGGTCAGTACATCGCCGGGCACAGCGAAGGCAAGTCCGTGCCGGGCTACCTCGAAGAACCGAATTCCAATACCCAGAGCGACACCGAAACCTTCGTTGCCCTGCGTGCCGACATCCGCAACTGGCGCTGGGCCGGCGTGCCGTTCTACCTGCGGACCGGCAAGCGCATGCCGCAGAAGCTGTCGCAGATCGTCATCCACTTCAAGGAACCGTCGCACTACATCTTTGCGCCGGAACAGCGCCTGCAGATCAGCAACAAACTGATCATCCGTCTGCAACCGGACGAAGGCATTTCCTTGCGTGTGATGACCAAGGAGCAAGGCCTGGACAAGGGCATGCAACTGCGCAGCGGCCCGCTGCAACTGAATTTCTCCGACACCTGGCGCAGTGCGCGGATCCCCGACGCCTACGAGCGGTTGTTGCTGGAAGTGATGAACGGCAATCAGAACCTGTTTGTCCGTAAAGATGAAATCGAAGCCGCGTGGAAGTGGTGTGACCAGTTGATCGCCGGCTGGAAAAAATCCGGTGACGCGCCCAAGCCGTATGCGGCCGGGTCGTGGGGGCCGATGAGCTCGATTGCACTGATCACGCGGGACGGGAGGTCGTGGTATGGCGATATCTGATGTGAAACTGCCTGCGGGCGTCCACGCTCACCAGTTCAAGAGTCCGGTGCTGTTGGCCGAAGGTCTGGCGCTTAATGTTGCCAAGCAACTGAGCGATGCCATTTCGGCACGCGGCAACGCGGTGCTGGTGGTTTCTGGCGGTCGCAGCCCGGTGGCGTTTTTCCAGCACCTGGCCAAGCAGGAGCTGGACTGGTCGAAGGTCGTCGTGACCCTCGCCGACGAGCGCTGGGTACCGGTCGAACACGCCGACAGCAACGCCGGTCTGCTCAAGCAGTACCTGCTCAAGGGCCCGGCCGCCAAGGCGCAGTTCCTCAGCCTCTACAGCGCGGCGGCCAATGTCGAGCAGGCTGCGGAGCAGGCCGACCGCTTGCTTGCCGAATTGCCGCCGATTGACGTGCTGGTGCTGGGCATGGGCGATGACGGTCACACCGCGTCGCTGTTTCCCGACAGCCCGAACCTGAATGAAGCCTTGCAGGTTGACGGCAGCCGTCGCTGCTGGCCGATGCTGGCGCCGAGCGTACCGCGTCAACGCCTGACCATGAGCCGCGCGCTGCTGGCTTCGGCGAAGCACAAGATTCTGTCGATTTCCGGTCAATCGAAACTGACCACACTGAATGCCGCACTGGCATCCGACGACGTCGCGGCCATGCCGGTGCGCGCGTTTCTGCAACCTACGTTAGAGATCTACTGGTGCCCATGAGCCAAGGAACAGCCGCTATGACAACCCCATCCCCGACCGTTTCCATGGCGGACAAAGTTGCGCTGATCGACAGCCTCTGCGCCAAGGCGCGGATCCTGCCGGTGATCACCATTGCCCGTGAACAGGATGTGCTGCCGCTGGCCGACGCCCTGGCCGCGGGTGGTCTGACGGCGCTGGAAGTGACCCTGCGTTCGCAGTTCGGCCTCAAGGCGATCCAGATCCTGCGTGACCAGCGTCCGGAACTGGTGACCGGTGCCGGCACCGTGCTCGACCGCAACATGCTTGCGGCGGCTGAAGCGGCGGGTTCGCAGTTCATCGTCACCCCGGGTATCACCCGTGACCTGCTCGAAGCCAGCGTCGACAGCCCGATTCCGCTGCTGCCAGGCATCAGCAACGCCTCTGGCATCATGGAAGGCTATGGCCTGGGTTATCGCCGCTTCAAGCTGTTCCCGGCGGAAGTCAGCGGTGGCGTGGCGGCGATCAAGGCCCTCGGCGGCCCGTTCGGTGAAGTGAAATTCTGCCCGACCGGTGGTGTCGGCCCGGCCAATATCAAGAGCTACATGGCACTGAAAAACGTCATGTGCGTGGGCGGCAGCTGGATGCTCGATCCGGAGTGGATCAAGAACGGCGACTGGGCGCGCATTCAGGAATGCACCGCCGAGGCCCTGGCACTGCTGAACTAAACGTTTTACCTGACACTTCGTTGTGTGTTCTACGGCTTTACGGTGCGCTTGGTCGGTGCACCGTTTTTTTTGCCCGAAGAAAATCCAACCCCTGTAGGAGCTGCCGCAGGCTGCGATCTTTTGATCTTGATTTAAAAAACAAACATCAAAAAGATCGCACCTGCGGCAGCTCCTACAGTGAGGCGTGCGGTATCACCGTTACGCTGCGATACATAGTTACCGCACCGAGAGCGGCGCGCGCCGTTAATCTGCGTTCATCTTATGGAAGAGAGAACGCGTCATGGAACGAGACATTTCAGCCGCAACACCCCAACCGGTGTATCAACTGGCGCCCGAGCAAATCGCCTGGCCGTATTTCCGCAATCCCAAATTACTGCGACGCAATATCAGCGAGGGCGCCGAGGGCCTGCCACTGCTGCTGCGCCTGACGATCGTCGACGCGATGACCGGCGAGCCGGTGAGCGGCGCGCTGGTGGATATCTGGCACTGCAATGCGCGGGGCGCCTATTCGGGGTGGAGCCGGATCAATCCGGATCGGGAGGTCGACACCGATGCCATCGGCTCGATCCCGCGTACCGATGATGACACCTACCTGCGCGGCAGCCAGTTCTGTGATCAGCAGGGACGTGCGCGCTTCACCACCATCTATCCGGGGTTCTATGCCGGTCGGGCGCTGCACATTCATGTGGCCGTGCGCATGGTTACCGGCCGTGAATATCTGGATGAGCGCAACGTGGCCTGGGTCGGTCAGCTGTATTTTCCCGAGGTGGTGTCACGCGCCGTGCTCAATGCCCGGGACTATCGCGGGCGGGCCTCTGCACCGTTGAACAATGCCGAGGACAGCTACTACGCCAACATGGGCGGCGAGGGCTCAACCTTGACGGTGTGGCCGATCGGTCGTGAATCGCACGAGGACGGTTTTTTCGGCCACCTGACCATTGGCATCGACACCTTTGCCGCCTCGTCGCAGATCAAGCCCGAGGACTTCGACAAGTACACCGTGTGAACGGATCAGCGCAGCTCGTTGAGTGCACGGGTCAGCAACTGCATGTCAGCCGCCGTGGTGGTCAATCCCGGAGTGATACGGATGCTCGGCCCGCTCGCTGCACCGTTACGCACCACGGTGAACAAGTTGTACTCATCGAGCAGACGCTCGACCATTGCCTGTTGATCGGCGTGACGAGTGAAACGCATCGAGGTGATCCCGCAATACAAGCGCGGATCGTCCGGGGTCATCACTTCGATCCCCGGCAAGTGGCGCACGGCGCTGACCCACAGGTTGCGCAGGTAATTCAGTCGCGCGCCCTTGGCTGCTGCGCCGCCGAGCGAACGATGCTCCTCGAGCGCCAGCGGCAGGGACATCAGTGCCGGAATGTTCGGTGTGCTGTACGGCGTGCGCGCGCGGATGTCGCTGGCCGGAAAGTGCATTTCGCCCATGTCCGGATCAATGTCGGCAAGGCGCTGCGGAGCGATGTACAGAAAACCCAGAGTCAACGGTGCGCCAATCCATTTGTGCAGATTGAAGCCAGCGAACGAGATGCCCAAGGCTTCAAGGTTGAACTCTATCTGGCCGAGGGCGTGGGCGCCGTCGAGGATGATGTCTATGTCATGTTGTTTCGCCAGCGCGGCGATGGCCTGCACCGGCATCACCAGCCCCGTGCGATGAGTCACGTGGGTCAGGGCCATCAGCTTGAGTTTTGGATAGCGGACGAAGGCCTCGCGATAGGTATCCAGCAGGCTGTCGAAAGTGGCCGGATGGGTGTGGCTGATCTCGATCACCTCCACACCGCGATGGCGCGCCAGCCAGCGCATGGCGCCTTTGACCGTGTCGTATTCCAGGTCGCAGATCAGCACCTGATCGCCCGGCAGCAGGCGATTGTAATTGCGGATCAGCGACTGCAGTGCATCGCTGGCGTTGCGGGTGAAGGCGATGCTCTGCGCGCGCACGCCGATCGTCTCGGCCAGTTGCGCGCGGATGTCGAGGCTGTCGTGCTGTTCGAAACGCTGGCGCACATACACCGAGTTGCGGGTGTTGATCAGCTCGATGTTGCGCTGGTAGTCCTCGATCACCGTGCGCGACATGCGTCCGAAGTAGCCGTTTTCCAGGTTCAGCGGGCCGGTTTGTGCTTCGTAGCGATCGGCGAAGGTTTGCCAGAATGCTTCGTCACGGGCGCGGCGGGTGTTGTCAGGCATGGTCGACTCGGCTCAGGGGGAGGGCGCTTCAGTGGCGCGGGGCGGGTTTGCCGTGTTTGGCGCGTAGCGGTTCAAGCAGCTCCGACAGACCGTTATGGTCGATTTCCTGCATCAGCGCCAACAGTCCGCCGAGCTCGCCGTGAGGGAAGCCTTCGCGAGCGAACCAGTTCAAATAAGGGCCCGGCAGGTCGGCAATGATCCGGCCCTTGTACTTGCCAAAGGGCATTTCACGGGTGATCAGCAGTTCGAGTTTTTCAGGATTCATCAGGGGCAATCATCTGGCTTCGGAACACTCTGGAAAATACAGGCATTCTGCATGCAGGCCAAATGACAGATCATGCAAATAACCGTGATACAGATAGTTCAAATATCTTTAACTTGTTGAAAAACAAGGATTTATTTTTTATCAGAAAGCTGGCACGCACACTGCAATAACCCTTGCATCTTCAACCAACCGCAAGGAATTGAAAAATGACTGACATGAACAAAGAAGCCATCTCTGTACTCAACGACCTGATCGAAACCAGCAAGGACGGTCAGGAAGGGTTCAAGACTTGCGCCGAAGACATCAAGCATCCAGAACTCAAAGCGCTGTTCGCCAAGCGTTCTGCCGATTGCGCCACCGCCGCTGCCGAATTGCAGGCTACCGTGCGCTCGATGGGCGGTGATCCGGAAACCTCTACCAGCGTCAGCGGTGACCTGCACCGTCGCTGGGTCGACGTCAAAGCCATGTTCACCGGCAAGGACGAAGAGGCTGTACTGAACGAGGCCGAGCGCGGTGAAGACCATGCACTCAAGGCTTATCGTGAAGCCATCGAGAAAATCAACAAGCACAACCTGGTCGGCATCCGTGACCTGGTTGAGCGTCAGTACCACGGTGTGCAACGCAATCACGACCAGGTGAAAGCCCTGCGTAACCAGGCTCGCGCGCGTTCGTAAGCGTTTGCAGGTTATAAAAAACGCCAGCTAGTCTGGCGTTTTTTTTGCGTTGAGGGAAAAGCCAAAGATCGCAGCCTGCGGCAGCTCCTAC
>NZ_JABULD010000571.1:0-17846 GCF_014060985.1 Pseudomonas sp. MD195_PC81_125 | reverse complement strand
ATTTTGATCTTAAAAAGCCTGATCAAAAGATCGCAGCCTTCGGCAGCTCCTACAGGGGATCAGCGTCAGACCTGAGCGGTACGCAGTTTTTCGCTGCGCCCACGCAGCCATTCAAGGGTCAGCAACAGGATGACGGAGAACGCGATCAGCAAGGTTGCCGCAGCAGCAATCGTCGGGCTGAGGTTCTCGCGAATCCCGCTGAACATCTGCCGGGGCAGCGTCGCTTGCTCGGGGCCGGCGAGGAACAGCGTCACCACCACTTCATCGAACGACGTGGCGAAGGCGAACAGCGCCCCGGAAATCACCCCCCGGTGCGATCAGCGGCAGAGTCACCCGGCGGAACGTGGTCAATGGCGAAGCCCCTAGGCTGGCCGCCGCCCGTACCAGGTTGTGGTTGAACCCTTGCAGCGTTGCCGACACAGTGATGATCACGAACGGCACGCCGAGCACCGCGTGCACCACGATCAGCGAGAAGAAGCTGTTACCCAGCCCCAGCGGCGCGAAGAACAGGTAACTCGCCACACCAATGATCACCACCGGCACCACCATCGGCGAAATCACCAGCGCCATCACCAGCGCCTTGCCGGGGAAATCGCCGCGGGTCAGGCCGATCGCGGCCAGGGTGCCGAAAACCATCGCCAGCACGGTCGCGGCGGGGGCGACGATGATGCTGTTCTTCAGCGAGCGCATCCATTCCGCCGAGGCGAAGAAATCCTGATACCAGTGCAGCGAGAAACCTTGCAGCGGATACACCAGGAAACTGCCCGAGTTGAACGACAGCGGCACGATGACCAGCACCGGCAGGATCAGGAACAGCAGGATCAGGCCGCAGAGGATCCGCAAGCTGTAGAACCACACCCGTTCAATGGGCGACATGTAAGGACTCAGCATTTCAAACTCCCCTTAGCTCAGGCGCAGGCGACTGGCGCCCACCAGCCAGCTGTAGATCAGATAAAGCACCACGGTCGCCAGCAGCAACAAGCCGCCCAGCGCAGTGGCCATGCCCCAGTTGATGCTGGTGTTGGTGTAGAACGCGACGAAGTAGCTGACCATCTGATCGTTCGGACTGCCGAGCAGCGCCGGGGTGATGTAGTAGCCGATGGCGAGGATGAACACCAACAGGCAACCGGCGCCGACACCGGCGTAGGTCTGCGGGAAATACACCCGCCAGAAACTGGCGAACGGATGGCAGCCCAACGATATGGCGGCGCGCATGTAGGTCGGCGAGATGCCTTTCATCACGCTGTAGATCGGCAGGATCATGAACGGCAGCAGAATGTGCACCATCGAGATGTAGACCCCGGTGCGGTTGAACACCAGCTCCAGCGGTTTATCGATGATGCCCATGGCCATCAGCGCGCTGTTGATCAGCCCGCCCGACTGCAGCAACACGATCCACGCCGCAACCCGCACCAGAATCGAGGTCCAGAACGGCAGCAACACCAGAATCATCAGCAGGTTGCTCTGCCGCGATGGCAGGTTGGCCAGCAGGTAAGCCAGTGGATAAGCGAGGAACAGGCAGATCACGGTGATGACCAGGCCCATCCAGAAAGTCCGGGCGAAGATGTCGAGGTAGATCGCCTGATCCGGGGTGGCCGGGGCCAGTTCGCCGAGATCGTCGATACGGTGATCGACCGCCGCCAGCAGGTAATACGGGGTGATGCTACTGGTGTTGCGTTTGACCGCTTGCCAATAGGCCGGATCGCCCCAACGCTCGTCGAGCGCTTCGAGGGCTTCTTTGTAGGAGGCCGGTTCGCTGGCGAAAGGCAGCGCCCGGGCGGTTTTGGTCAGCAGGCTGCGATAGCCGGCCAACTCCATGTTCAAGCGCTTGGACAGATCGCCCAGCGTCTGGTTTTTGCGCGCTTCAGCGAGGTCTTCGCCAGCCGCTTTGTACACCGGTTCAGCAGGCAGGCCACGGCCATCCCAACTGGCGATGGCCGCCACGGTGCGCGGCATGCCGCCAACCACTTCCGGGTTGCCGACGCTTTTATAGAGCAGCGCCACGATCGGCACCAGAAACACCAGCAACAGAAACAGCACCAGCGGCGCAATCAACGCCTGGGCCTTCCAGCGGTTGACCCGCTCGGCGTGCTTGAGCTTCTGCTTCAAGGTGGGGCTGGCGCCCTCGTTCAGGGGAACGGCGATGGCCATGACGTACTCCGCAAATCTTTGATCATTACAGAGGTGGCGAACCACCTCTGTTGTGTTGAAACACCAAAACTCTCAGATGAGTTTTTGTGGCGAGGGGATTCATCCCCGATCGGCTGCGCAGCAGTCGTAAAACCTGAGAATCCGGTTTATCTGACACACCGAGCGGGTATGGCTTCGGGGGCTGCTTCGCAACCCATCGGGGATGAATCCCCTCACCACACAAGCTACTTCGCCACAAAGTCTTCCTTCAGATTGTGGTTACTTCGCAGCCCAGGAGTTGAAGCGCTGCTCCAGTTGCTCGCCGTTGTCAGCCCAGAAGCTGACGTCGATCTGCACCTGGTTGGCGATGTTTTCCGGAGTGGTCGGCATGTCTTTCAGGATCGCCTTGTCCAGCAACGGCACGGCCTGGGAGTTGGCCGGTCCATAGGCGATGTTTTCCGAGTAGGTCTTCTGCTGTTGCGGCTGCACCGAGAACGCGATGAATTTCTTCGCCGCTTCGGCGCGCTTGGCGTCCAGACCTTTCGGGATCGCCCAGGCGTCGAAGTCGTAGATGCCGCCGTTCCACACCACTTTCAGGTTGGATTCTTTCTGCACGGCGGCGATGCGACCGTTGTAGGCCGAGCTCATCACCACGTCACCGGAAGCGAGGTACTGCGGTGGCTGGGCGCCGGCTTCCCACCACTGAATGTTCGGTTTGAGCTCATCCAGTTTCTTGAATGCACGATCCTGACCACCCTTGCTCGCCAGTTCTTTGTAGACGTCTTTCGGCGCTACACCGTCGGCCATCAGCGCGAATTCCAGGGTGTACTTGGCGCCTTTGCGCAGGCCACGCTTGCCCGGGAATTTCTTGGTGTCCCAGAAATCGGCCCAGCTGGTTGGCGCGGTTTTCAGCTTGTCAGCGTTGTACGCGAGCACGGTCGACCAGACGAAGAAGCCCACGCCGCAAGGCTGAATCGCACCTTTGACGTAATCTTCGGTTTTGCCGAACAGCGCCGGGTCGAGTTGTTCGAACATGTCTTCATCGCAACCACGGGACAGCTCCGGCGATTCAACTTCCACCAGATCCCACGACACACTCTTGGTGTCGACCATGGCTTTGACCTTGGCCATTTCGCCGTTGTACTCGCCGGCCACGATCTTGCCGTTGCCCGCGGCTTCCCACGGTGCGTAGAAGGCTTTGACTTGCGCCGCCTTGTTCGCCCCGCCAAACGACACCACAGTCAAATCGGGACCGGCGGCCATCGCGCTGGCCGCACCCATCAGGCCCAGGGTCAGGGCGGTGAACTTCAGGGATCTCAACATTTATTGTTCTCTCCACGTGCAGGGTTGGTGTTGGTATTGCCGGGGCGATCAATGCGCCTCTAGAAGTGGGTCGAGTGCACGAACGTGCTCGACCTGCCAGCCAAGCGGTACCACGTCTCCGACCGCGAGCCCGGGATCGAGCTCGGCAATCGGCTGTTTCACGAAGAAGTCGGTCTTGCCGCAGACTTCCAGGCGCACCCGGACGTGGTCGCCCAGATAGATGAATTCCGCCACCCTCCCTGAGAAGCGGTTGACGCATTGGTCGCTCGAGCCATTGAGGCTGACGCGCTCCGGGCGGATCGACAGCGTCACCGGCTCGCCGGTCTGGCCGACGTTGACCGCCAGCGCCTCGACCTTCTCGCCCCGACCCAACTCGACCACGCAACGCTCGCCGCTCTGGCTGAGCAGACGGCCGTTGAGGCGGTTGTTCTCGCCGATGAAGTTGGCGACGAAGGTGTTTTTCGGTTCTTCGTAGAGGGTGCGCGGCGGCGCGATCTGCTGGATTTCGCCCTGATGGAACACGGCGACGCGGTCGGACATGGTCAGCGCTTCACCCTGGTCGTGGGTCACGTAGACCACGGTCACGCCGAGACGCTGGTGCAGGTGCTTGATCTCCATCTGCATGTGTTCGCGCAGTTGCTTGTCGAGCGCGCCCAGCGGTTCGTCCATCAGCACCAGTTGCGGTTCGAACACCAGCGCCCGGGCCAGCGCCACCCGCTGCTGCTGACCGCCGGAGAGTTGCGCCGGATAACGTGAGGCGAACGCGTCGAGCTGGACCATGCTCAGGACTTTCTTGACCTTGTCGCTGACGTCGCTCTTGTTCAGGCCGCGCACGGTCAGCGGGAAGGCCAGATTCTCGGCCACGGTCATGTGCGGGAACAGCGCGTAGTTCTGGAACACCATGCCGATGTCGCGCTTGTGCGGCGGCACGTTGTTGATTGCACGGCCGGCGAGGAGGATTTCGCCGGCGGTCGGCGTTTCGAACCCGGCGAGCATCATCAGGCTGGTGGTCTTGCCCGAGCCGGACGGCCCGAGCAGGGTCAGGAACTCGCCTTTGCGAATGTCCAGGTTGAGGTCTTTGACGATCAGGTTCTCGCCGTCGTAGCTCTTCTGCACTCCACGAAAGCTGACCAGCACGTCACTGGCCCCTGCGTTTGAATCGACCTGGCTCATACCCACACCTTTGTTATTGGTAACTGCTGTGGATTAAGCCTAGTGGCTGGCGCCAGCCACGCAAATCGGGGCGCAGGAGAGAATCGCCTCAGCGGGATGGAAGGTTGGGGGTAGGGATTGCCCTACAAGGATGGCGCGTTTTGGCAAGCGAGCGACGAGCGCCAAGCTGCGAGCCGCAAGAACAAGCAAAAGCGGTTGTCGCTGATGGATATGCCCACACGGTTCTAACTGTAGGAGCTGCCGAAGGCTGCGATCTTTTGATCTTGATCTTATGAAAACAAGATCAAAAGATCGCAGCCTTCGGCAGCTCCTACACACGGGATCAATGTGCTTAGAGGAGTTTGTGCTCCATCGCGTATTTGACCAGTTCGGCCAGCGAGGTGATGTTGAGCTTCTGCATCAGCCGCGCCTTGTGCGTGCTGATGGTCTTGCTGCTCAGCGCCAGTTGCTGGGCGATGTCGTTGACGTTGGCGCCTTGGGCCAGGCGTTCGAACACCGAGAATTCGCGCTCGGACAGCAACGAATGCAACGGTCGCGTGTCGGTCAGGCCGACCTCGAAGACCATCCGGTCGGCCAGCTCCGGGTCAATGTAGCGCCCACCCGCCGCGACCTTGCGAATCGCCGTCAGCAGCAACGCGGGATCACTGTCTTTGGTCGCATAACCAGCAGCGCCGACCTTTAGCGCGCGAGCGGCCATTTGCGCTTCATCGTGCATCGAAAGCACCAGAATCGCCGGTGGATTGTTCAACGCGCGAATCCGCGGGATCGCCTCCAGACCGTTGACGCCAGGCATCGAGATGTCCAGCAGCACCACCTCGCACGGCACACTGCGCAGGGTTTCGAGCAACTGCTCGCCATTGCTCGCCTCCCCCACCACTTGCAGGTCCTTGGCCAGGCCGATCAATTGCTTGATGCCTTCCCGGACGATGGTGTGGTCTTCGGCTACCAGTACACGGATCACTTGCCTCTCCTCGATATTTGCATTGACGCTAAAAGATCGCAGCCTTCGGCAGCTCCTACAGGGGGGCGGTGTGGAGGGCTCACCCTTTGAAACCACCGTGACCCGAGTCCTGACCCGATGAACACAGCATTCCGCAAAAACCTGCCCGGCAGTTCCCTGGATTATTTCGACGTCCGTGCGGCCGTCGAGGCGATTCAGCCCGGCAGCTACGACACTCTGCCGTACACCTCCCGCGTGCTGGCGGAGAACCTGGTGCGTCGCTGCGACCCGGCCACGCTCACCGACTCCCTCAAGCAACTGATCGAACGCAAGCGCGACCTCGACTTCCCGTGGTTCCCGGCGCGCGTGGTCTGCCACGACATTCTCGGCCAGACCGCGCTCGTGGACCTCGCCGGCTTGCGTGACGCGATTGCGCAACAGGGCGGTGACCCGGCGCAGGTCAACCCGGTGGTGCCGACGCAACTGATCGTCGACCACTCGCTGGCGGTGGAAGCGGGCGGTTTCGACAAGCAGGCGTTCGAGAAGAACCGCGCCATCGAAGACCGGCGCAACGAAGACCGTTTCCACTTCATCAACTGGACCAAAAAGGCCTTCAAGAACGTCGACGTGATCCCGCCGGGCAACGGCATCATGCACCAGATCAACCTGGAGAAAATGTCTCCGGTGATTCAGGTGCGTGACGGCGTGGCGTTCCCCGACACCTGCGTCGGCACCGACAGCCACACCCCGCACGTCGATGCACTGGGCGTGATCGCCATCGGCGTCGGTGGCCTCGAAGCCGAGAGCGTGATGCTCGGTCGCGCCTCGTGGATGCGCCTGCCGGAAAGCGTCGGCGTTGAACTGACCGGCAAGCTGCAACCGGGCATCACCGCCACCGACATGGTGCTGGCCCTGACCGAGTACCTGCGCAAACAGAAAGTCGTTGGCGCCTGGCTGGAGTTCTTCGGCGAAGGTGCCTCCGCGCTGACCCTTGGCGACCGTGCGACCATCTCCAACATGGCCCCGGAATACGGCGCCACGGCGGCGATGTTCTACATCGACCAGCAGACCATCGACTACCTGAAACTCACTGGCCGTGAAGACCAGCAAGTGCAGTTGGTCGAGCAGTACGCCAGACTCAACGGCTTGTGGGCCGACAGCCTGAAAGGCGCGCAATACGAGCGTGGCCTGAGTTTCGATCTGTCTTCGGTGGTACGCAACATGGCCGGCCCGAGCAACCCGCACGCCCGTGTGGCGGTAGCGGATCTGGCGGCCAAAGGCATCTCCGGGCAGTGGGACGACGTGCCGGGGCAAATGCCTGACGGCGCGGTGATCATCGCCGCGATCACCAGCTGCACCAATACCAGCAACCCGCGCAACGTGATCGCCGCCGGCCTCTTGGCGCGTAACGCCAACAAGCTGGGGCTGACGCGCAAACCGTGGGTCAAATCCTCGCTGGCGCCGGGTTCGAAAACCGTAGCGCTGTACCTCGACGAAGCGGGGCTGACCACGGAGCTGGAACAACTCGGTTTCGGCGTCGTCGCGTTTGCCTGTACCACCTGCAACGGCATGTCCGGCGCACTCGATCCGGTGATCCAGCAAGAGATCATCGACCGCGACCTGTATGCGACTGCTGTGCTCTCCGGCAACCGCAACTTCGACGGCCGCATTCACCCGTACGCCAAACAGGCGTTCCTCGCGTCGCCGCCGCTGGTGGTCGCTTACGCCATCGCCGGGACCATCCGTTTCGACATTGAAAAAGACGTGCTGGGCGTGGTCGATGGCAAGGAAATCCGCCTGAAAGACATCTGGCCGAGCGACGAAGAAATCGACGCGGTGGTGAAATCTTCGGTCAAGCCTGAGCAGTTCCGGCAGGTCTACATCCCGATGTTCGCCGTCCACGAAGACACCGGCCCGAAAGTCGCGCCGCTGTATGACTGGCGCGAAATGAGCACCTACATCCGTCGGCCGCCGTACTGGGAAGGCGCACTGGCCGGGGCGCGTCCGCTCAAGGGCATGCGCCCGCTGGCGGTGCTGCCGGACAACATCACCACCGACCACCTGTCGCCCTCCAACGCGATCATGCTCGACAGCGCCGCCGGCGAATACCTGGCGAAAATGGGCCTGCCGGAAGAGGACTTCAACTCCTACGCCACGCACCGCGGCGACCACCTGACCGCGCAGCGTGCAACCTTCGCCAACCCGAAACTGTTCAACGAAATGGTCCAGGAAAACGGCAAGGTCAAGCAGGGTTGCTGGCGCGGGTCGAGCCGGAAGGCAAGGTGATGCGCATGTGGGAAGCTATCGAAACCTACATGGAGCGCAAGCAGCCGTTGATCATCATTGCCGGCGCCGACTACGGCCAGGGCTCCTCCCGCGACTGGGCGGCGAAAGGTGTGCGTCTGGCAGGCGTGGAAGCGATCGTCGCCGAAGGCTTCGAGCGTATCCACCGCACCAACCTGGTGGGCATGGGCGTGTTGCCGCTGGAGTTCAAACCGGGTACCGACCGTCACACGCTGGCCATCGACGGCAGCGAAACCTACGACGTGATCGGCGCCCGCACCCCGCGTGCCGACCTGACGCTGGTAATCCACCGCAAGAATGGCGAGCGCGTTGAAGTGCCGGTGACCTGCCGCCTCGACACCGCCGAAGAAGTGTCGATCTACGAGGCCGGCGGCGTGTTGCAACGCTTCGCCCAGGACTTCCTCGAAGAGTCGGCGGTTGCCGTTTAAAACAAGTTAAGCGACCAAGGGATGATGAATCCCTTGGTCCTTTGAGGAGCAACCATGGCTCACGCAGCTCATTTCGCACCGCAGATAAAAATACCCGCCACCTACATGCGCGGCGGCACCAGCAAAGGCGTGTTTTTCAGCCTCAAGGATCTTCCCGAAACCGCGCAGATTCCCGGCCCGGCCCGCGATGCCTTGCTGCTGCGGGTGATCGGCAGCCCCGACCCGTACGACAAGCAGATCGACGGCATGGGCGGCGCCACCTCGAGCACCAGCAAAACCGTGATCCTGTCCAAAAGCATCAAGGCTGATCACGACGTCGATTACCTGTTCGGTCAGGTCTCTATCGACAAACCGTTCGTGGACTGGAGCGGCAACTGCGGCAACCTCTCGGCAGCGGTCGGTTCGTTCGCCATCAGCAACGGTCTGGTGGACGCCAGCCGCATTCCGCACAACGGCGTCGCGGTGGTGCGCGTGTGGCAGGCCAACATCGGCAAGACCATCATCGCCCATGTGCCGATCACCAACGGCGAAGTGCAGGAGACCGGTGATTTTGAACTCGACGGCGTGACCTTTCCGGCCGCCGAAGTGCAGGTCGAATTCATGGACCCGGCGGCGGAAGAAGAGGGCGGCGGCGGTTCGATGTTCCCCACCGGCAACCTGATCGATCAGCTGGAGGTGCCGGGTGTCGGCACGTTCCAGGCGACCATGATCAACGCCGGGATCCCGACGATTTTCGTCAACGCCGCAGACATCGGCTACACCGGCACCGAGCTGCAAGGCGCGATCAACAGCGACCCGAAAGCGCTGCAGATGTTCGAAACCATCCGCGCCTACGGTGCGCTGCGCATGGGCCTGATTTCGAGTCTGGATGAAGCAGCGAAGCGGCAGCACACGCCGAAAGTCGCGTTCGTCGCCAAGCCTGCGGATTACGTCGCGTCCAGCGGCAAATCGATTGCTGCCGCTGATGTCGATCTGCTGGTGCGTGCATTGTCGATGGGCAAACTGCACCACGCGATGATGGGCACGGCAGCGGTGGCGATCGGCACGGCGGCGGCGATTTCCGGGACGCTGGTGAATCTTGCGGCGGGCGGTATCGAACGCAATGCCGTGCGCTTCGGCCACCCGTCCGGGACCTTGCGCGTCGGTGCCGAAGCCAGCCTGGAAAACGGTGAGTGGGTGGTGAAAAAAGCCATCATGAGCCGCAGTGCACGCGTCCTCATGGAAGGCTACGTGCGCATCCCTGGCGACTCCTTCTGAATCCAACACCGAACAGAACTGTAGGAGCTGCCGCAGGCTGCGATCTTTTGATTTTCAACCAAAGCGCTGCAAATACTCGACATGCTCCCGGTGCGCCACTTCCTGCACCACCGGCCTTAACCGCACCTGCGCCCCCGGCAGACACTGCGCCAGTCGCGCCAGCGCCAACGGCGTCAACGCTCCCAACCGTGGGTAGCCACCAATCGTCTGCCGATCATTGAGCAAGACAATCGGCTGCCCGTCCGGCGGCACCTGCACCGCGCCCAGCGGAATGCCCTCGGAAATCATCGGCCCGCCCTGGTACTGCAACGCCTTGCCCAACAGTCGAATGCCCATGCGGTCGGCACGACTGTCCAGTGCCCATGGACTGTTGAACACATCAAACAGACTTTGCCCGCTGAACTGGCCGATCTGTGCGCCGAGCACCAGATCCAGCGGTGCATTGAGGCGCAAATCAGGTCGATGCGCCAGCGGCACTTCACGCACCTGCAGAACCTCCCCGCGATAACTCAATGTCGCGCCCTTGGTCAGCGGCAACCCCATGCCATCCAGTCCACCCAGCTCTTCGCGCACCACCGTGGCGCTGCTGCCCAGCACCTGCGGCGCGTCGAAACCACCGGGCGCGGCCAGATAAGCCCGGGCGCCGAGCAGCGGTTGGGTGAACCTCAATGTCTGGCCTTGGCCCAGCTTGAAACTGCGCCACGGCGCCAGCGCCTGACCATCGATCTGCGCACCGAGATCAGCGCCGGCCAGCGCCAGCAAGCAATCGTCCTGCGCCACTACGGCAAATCCGCCAAGGGTGATTTCGATTGCAGGCAGATCCAGCCGGTTACCCAGCAGCCAGTTGGCCCAGTTCATCGAACACCAATCTGCTGCGCCGCCCTGCGTCACGCCCAAATGGCGCACGCCAAAACGCCCGGCGTCCTGCAACAAACTCAGCGGCGTGCTGGCTTCAATCGTCAGTCGGCTCATGCCAGCGCCTCCAGCGGTGTGTCATCACCGCCCAGGTTGATGAACTCGGCGTGGCTCACCGCTTCGAAACGCACGGTGTCGCCGGGTTGCATCAGGCTGTAGCCGTCGCGATGACGGTCGAACAGTTTCGCCGGGGTACGGCCGATCAGGTTCCAGCCGCCGGGGGACACCACCGGATAAGCCGCGGTCTGCCGTTCGGCGATGCCGACACTGCCGGCCGCGACTTTTTTGCGCGGGGTGTCCAGACGTGGCGCCGCGAGGATTTCTTCCACCAGTCCCATGAAGGCGAATCCCGGTGCGAAGCCGAGGGCGAACACCTGATATTCGCGAGCGCTGTGCCGACGAATCACCTCCTCCACCGCCAACCCGCTGCGCTGCGCCAACAGGCCCAGTTCGGGGCCGACACTCAGGTCGTACCAGACCGGCAACACATGGCACTGGCCACGGGTTCGTGCATTTGGCGACAGGTCGATCAAGGCTTCAGCGATCAATTCACGGGCCTGACTCGGGCTCAGCGCGGTCAGGTCGTAATGCACCATCAACGTGGTGTAGGACGGCACCAGATCGATCAACTGCGCGCCAAACACCGCACGCAGTCGCTCACTGGCGGCGAGCATCCACGGCATGTTGGCTTCGGCGATTTCATCGAACAGGCGCAGCATCAGGCAATCCACCGCCACCACTTCAATCCTTGGATTCATGGCGCACTCTGCTGATTCAGGGCCTCGCGAATGCGCCGCACGGCGGCCACCGAACTGGCGTTGTCGCCATGCACGCACAAGGTGTTGGCCTGCAGATGCAGCGCACTGCCGTCGCTGGCCACGAGGTCGCCGCCACGGGCGATAGTCAGGGCCTGTTCGATGATTGTTTCTGGTTCGTGATGCACCGCGCCCGCCAGTTGCCGCGACACCAGTCGACCTGCACTGTCGTAGGCACGGTCGGCGAAGGCTTCGAACCACAGGGTCACGCCGTATTCGTCACCGAGCTGCTGCGCCGCCGCATTGTCGCGGGTGGCCATCAGCATCAGCGGCAACGAGCGATCGTAAGCGGCGACGGCCTGAATCACCGCCCGCAACTGTGCCGGGTTGGCCATCATGTCGTTGTACATCGCGCCGTGGGGTTTGACGTAGCTGACTCGCCCGCCCTGCGCGCGGCAAATGCCGTCGAGCGCGCCGATCTGGTAATGCAGGATGTCTTGCAGCTCTTGCGCGGAATAGGCCATGGAACGCCGGCCGAAACCGACCAGATCCTGATAGGCCGGGTGCGCGCCGATCTGCACGCCGTGGCTCAGGGCCAGACTGACGGTCTTGCGCATGATGCCCGGGTCACCGGCATGGAAGCCGCAGGCCACGTTGGCGCAGTCGATGAAGGGCATGACTTCGGCGTCCAGACCCATGGTCCAGCTGCCGAAACTCTCGCCGATGTCACAGTTCAATAGCAGGCGGCTCACGGTGAACACTCCTGTAGCTTCTGGTCTTTTTATCTGTAGGACACTTGCAAGGCAGGTTATCAGTTACTGCGCATCCAGTTGCTTGCCACGGGTTTCCGGCAGGCTCAAGGCGGCCAGAATCACCACGCCGTAGGACACCGCCGCAAACGCACCGATCCCCACGCTCAGCGGTACCTTCTGGCTGAGCAGGCCAATCAGCAGCGGGAACAGAGCCGCCAGCGCCCGGCCGATGTTGTAGCAGAAGCCTTGCCCCGAGCCACGAATCCGCGTCGGAAACAACTCGGTGAGAAACGCGCCCATGCCGCTGAAAATCCCCGAGGCGAAGAAGCCCAGGGGAAAGCCCAACCACAGCATCACGCCATTGCTGACCGGCATCTGCGTGTATAGCAAGACGATGGTGAACGAGCCGACCGCGAACAGGATGAAGTTCTTTTTCCGACCAAGCAGATCAGTCAGATAAGCGCTGATCACATAGCCGACGTAGGAACCGACGATCACCATCGCCAGATAGCCGCCAGTGCCGAGCACACTCAGGCCGCGTTCGTTCTTGAGAAAAGTCGGCAGCCACGAGGTGATCGCGTAGTAACCGCCGAGCGCACCGGTAGTCAGCAAGGAGGCACGGAACGTGGTGAACAGCATGCCCGGGGCGAAGATCTCATAGAACTTCGCCGGATTTTCCGGGGTTTGCGCCGCCTTGGCTTCGCGGTAGATCTCCGGGTCTTTCACCAGCCGACGCACGAAAATCACGAACACCGCTGGCACGATGCCAAGGATGAACAGCGCCCGCCAGGCCTCTTCCGGCGGCAGCAGCGAGAACAGCAGCGCGTACAGAATCGCCGTCAGCCCCCAGCCCAAGGCCCAACCGCTCTGCACCATGCCCACCGCTTTGCCGCGATCCTTGGCGCGAATCACTTCACCGATCAGCACCGCGCCGGCGGTCCATTCGCCGCCAAAACCGAAGCCCATCAGGGTGCGGGCGATCAGCAACTGTTCGTAGTTCTGCGCGAAACCGCAGAGGAAGGTGAAGAAGGCGAACCACAGCACCGTCAGTTGCAAGGTGCGCACGCGGCCGATGCGGTCGGAAAGAATCCCCGCCACCCAGCCGCCAATGGCCGAGGCGATCAGCGTGCTGGTGTGAATCAGCCCGGCCTGCCCGGTGGTGATGCCCCACATGGCGATCAGGGTCGGCACCACGAAGCTGAGCATCTGCGTGTCCATACCGTCCAGGCCATAGCCGATCTTGCAGCTCCAGAAGGTGCGACGCTCTTGCTGATTGATGTTGCGATACCAGTCGAACGGTCCGGGGCGGGCCGTGCTCTTGGGGAGGTCGAGGGTGTCGGGCGCACGCATGGCAAGTCTCCGCAGGCTTTTATTGGTCTTGTTCGAAGTTCCGACGACGCCTATCGTGGGAACCGGATGCGCCGATTTTTCGTCGCCCGGCCCTGCTGCGTCCAACGAATAAAAACCCGCCTTAGGCATAAGAAAAATTTGTCACCCGAGCCGTTGCCATGAACCTGAAGTTTCTCGAGACCTTTGTCTGGGTCGCCCGGCTGAAGAGTTTTCGCCTGACCGCCGACAAGCTGTTCACCACCCAGGCGTCGATTTCCAGCCGCATCGCGGTGCTCGAAGGCGAGCTGGGGGGTGAAGCTGTTTCTGCGCGATTCACGCGGCGTCAGCCTGACGCCCGAAGGCCTGAAAGTGCTGGATTATGCCGAGCAGATGCTTGATACGATGTCGGCGCTCAAGCAATCAATCGAGACCCGCTCGAGCAAGGTCGGCCGGGTGCGCATCGGCGTGATGGACACGGTGATCCACACCTGGCTCAGCCCGTTGGTGGCGCAGATGACCGAACGGTACCCGAGGGTGGAAATCGAGCTGGTGGCGGATACCTCGCTGAATCTCTGCGATCAGCTGCAAAAAGGCTTTCTCGACATCGTTCTGCAAACCGATCTGGTGCGCCACGAAAGCGTGCGCAGCCTCGAGCTGGCCAGCCATCCGCTGGGCTGGATCGTCGCCAGCAACTCGATCTACAACCGCGAGTACGCCGACCTTGGTGAGCTGGCGCGGGAACGGATCATCACTTATTCGAAAAACTCCCGACCGCACCAGGACCTGCTGGCGTTGATGCAGGCCAACGGCGTGCTCGCGCCACGCCTGAACTGCGTGAATTCAGTGTCGGCGATTACCCGGTTGTTAGGTGATGGATTCGGCATTGGCGTATTGCCGCCGGTGCTGGTGGCCGAGGAACTGGCGCGGGGTGAACTGACTTTGCTCGACATCGACCAGCGCCCGCCGAATCTGCAGGTGGTGGTGTCGTGGCGAGTTGGCGTGGAGTGGGTCGAGGAGATGGTGACGTTGTGTCAGCAGGTGCTGGCGGGGTATGCGCGCAAGGTGGGTGAAAAGTACATCACCCTCACTCAGTAATCACACCTGTGGTGAGGGGATTTATCCCCGATGGACTGCGCAGCAGTCCTGAAACCTGAGCAATCAGGTTTATCTGACACACTGTTGAGGGCCGCTTCGCGCCCCATCGGGGATAAATCCCCTCGCCACAGAGAGCTTTGCAAGCTTTAGAGGCCGCGCACGTCGCGGTCTTCAATCGGGCGGCTCTGGCGCAAACGCCGGCCACCCAGCACCACCCAGTCAATCAGACGAATCAGGCACTCGATGCCGAACGACAGCAGCAACGCGCCGCTCATGCCCCAGATCATCGCTTCCGGGGTCAGCAGAATCTGGTAGCTGTAGCCGTTCCAGGTTTCCTTGCGAATATCCGGGTCGGCGGCCAGCACCACTTGCAGGAAGCGGATGTACCACGGGCCCTGCATCGCCTGGAACTGTTTATCCAGCGCCGTCTGGCGGTTGAGCAAAGTGCTCAGGCTGTCGGCATCGCTGCGAAATACCGGGTCGTCACTGGCGCGGTAATGCGCGACCAGCGCCTGCAAGTCGCCCTTGAAGAACTGCTCGGCGGTACCCTGAAAACCGCGCAGACCGGTCTGCGCTTCGATCAGATGGGCTTCGACGCGTTTGGCGTAATCGTTGATGAACCCCGGCACCTGGACACCGATCAACAGGCCCGCCGCAAACAACACCAGCCGTAGATAACTGAGCAACATCGAGGAGAGATCCTTTATTCGGTCGTGCCCTGGCTGACGCATTCGCCGCGTCGCCACAGGCTCCATTGGCCCGGTTGGTAACGGGTCCAGGTTTCGTTTTCGGTCAAAGGCTCGGTAGCGATCACCGTGACCACGTCGTTAGGCGTGGTTTCCGCCTGGAAATCGACGATCACATCGACATCCTTGAGCCGCGCCGGGCCGAACGGTGCGCGCCGGGTGATCTGTGCCAGTTTGGTCGAGCAATAGCAGAACAGCCAGTCGCCGTCACTGAGCAGGCAGTTGAACACGCCTTTGCTGCGGTACTCGGCACACGCCGCGACCAGATCCGGCAGCAGCACTTCTATATCGACCGGTTCCGGAAAAGCAGCACGCACGCGGTTGAGCAAATCGCAGAACGCCGCTTCGCTGTCGGTGTCGCCCACCGGGCGGTAGAAACTCTTGATCGGGGTGAAATCGGCGAGCTGGCCGTTGTGCGCGAAACACCAGTTACGGCCCCACAGTTCGCGGACGAACGGGTGGGTGTTGGACAGGCAGACCTTGCCGACGTTGGCCTGGCGGATGTGGCCGATGACCACCTCGCTTTTGATCGGATAGCGCTGCACCAGATTGGCGACTTCCGACTCGCTGCTGGCGGCCGGGTCCTGAAACAGGCGCAGACCGCGCCCTTCATAGAAGGCGATGCCCCAGCCGTCGCGGTGCGGGCCGGTACGCCCGCCGCGCTGCATCAGGCCGGTGAAGCTGAACACGATATCGGTCGGCACGTTGGCACTCATGCCCAGTAATTCACACATGTGCTGACTCTCGTGGTTACAGACGCGGCTCGACGCGCATGCGCTGCGGGTTGTTCGGCAATGGCGGGCGACCGTAACGGTCATCACCGGCACCGCCAAACGGCTGATCGTCGTCGCGATCATCGGCACGCGCCGCAGCCTTGGCGGCTTCGGCCTGCTCGCGACGGGCGCGCGAGGCGCGTTCGATCGGGAAGCGGATCAGCACGAAAACCAGGTAGATGCCGAAGGCAATCATGCCGTACATGAACAGGTCGGAAATCGCCCGCCAGGCGTTGTTGCCGACCTTGAAGGCCAGATCCAGCGCAGTGATGGCGATCGACGGTGCAACCTTGGCTTTCACCGGATCAATGATGGTCGGGCTGAACAGCAACACCGCCATCAGCACCCGCAGCGGCTCGCGCAGCCAGCGCCACATCCAGCGGGTCAGGCGCATCCATACCAACAGGCAGCCCACAGCGGCGAAGGCGTAGAGGCCCCAGGCGATCAGATAGTCGTTCTCGGTCATGGTGTCCATGGCAAGGCAGGCAAGTCGGGTAGAGACAGACCATTACTGGTCTGCCTCCCCCTAAGAACCGTACGTGCGCCTTTCAACGCATACGGCTCAAGTCTTTAGAAAGCCCCGGTTGGAGCCGGCTTGTTTACTGTCAATCCACGGCTGTGTAGCTGCTGATGACAAACTGGATGCAATAGTACTCGGTTATCCAAGGTGTCTCCACCGCCTTGCGAGCGGTGGATTACGTGATGGTCGTGCCACCCGCTTTCCTTGGTAATCGGTTGCTTGCACAGCGGACATAGACCTTTTTGGCTTTGAAAGAGACTTACGATCTGTTTCCGATACTTCAGCTTTTTAAGCATACGCACCATTCGTAATTTCTCTCCCATTTCCTCCATGGAGGGATCGAAGGGATTGTATTCCCCGCTCACCTTTCTATGCCGCTCGATCGCAGTGCTCGCTATTGAGTACAGGGGAGCTATTGCTTTCGTCCCGTCCGTCCTCATCGCCATGGTGGCGAACACCCAACTTCTGCCTTCATGGGGTTGGAAATAATCTCTCCTGACCCATTCCAACGATTTATTAGGATGTCGCCTTTTCGCCCAACGCCAGAGAGCATGGAAAACAGAGTTATCCATTCTGCTAAACGCCTTCTTGGCAACTACTGGCTGGTGGTACATCGCCCAGCCACGCAGTATCGGATTCAGCCGTTGGATCAGATCCTCTTGCTTTGCCGTTTTGTTGGTACTGATGACGTCCTTCACCTTGCGATAGAACGCTTTCACGTTTTTCTTGCTTGGCTTGATCAGGAGCTTTCCCTCGTACTTGCGGAAATTCCATCCCAGAAAGTCAAAACCTTTGTCTATGTGAACCACACGGGTTTTCTCGAGTGACAGCTGTAATCCTCGCAAAGCGAGGAATTTCTCCACCCAAGGTCTGATTTCGCTCTCCAGCATCTCTTTCGAGTTTCCGGTAATCACAAAGTCATCCGCATAGCGCACCACATTGATTTTCAGCTTCTTGGCCTTTGTCACGCCCAGATGTTGCTTGAGCTGTGACTCCAATCCATCCAGCACCATATTTGCCAAGGTTGGCGAGATGATCCCGCCTTGTGGCGTACCGGCATCCGTTGCCTGAAGCTGACCTTTATGAATCACTCCAGCCTTTAGCCATTTCCGGAGGATCGTTTTGTCCGTAGGGACATTGACGATCAGCCAGTCATGGTTGATGTGGTCAAAGCAACCTTTGATGTCCGCCTCCAGTACCCATTCGGCCGAAACCTTCTTGGATAAGCAGATGAACAGCTGTCCCATTGCGTCTGCGGTAGAGCGCTCGATCCTGAAGCCGTAGCTGTTCGGATCTCCGGTGGTTTCTGCAATGGGCGCCAGAGCTAGAAGGTATAGAGCCTGCATGGCCCTGTCAGTCATGGTCGGAATGCCCAGTGGGCGCTCCTTTCCGTTTGACTTCGGAAT